>JBOIDH010000238.1:0-4403 GCA_050740495.1 Gammaproteobacteria bacterium
GAAAGCCACGAATACCTGCTGTGCAGCAACCTGCCCACACTACTGTGGCTCGCGCAGTCCGGAACGCTCGAATTCCATGTCTGGCATTCGCGCGCGAAGCCGGGATCCGACGCGGCATCGAAAAGCGCCGGCTACGCCTCCTCCCTCGAGGCGCTCGAGGCCTCGGTGCTCAACTATCCGGACTACGTGGTGTTCGACATCGACCCCTACATCTATTCCGGCAAGGAAGCGCCGGGCGCGGAACCCGAGCTGAACACGGTCGCGTTCGAGAAGGGCAAAGAAGTGGCGTTCCGGCTGCGCGAGTTGCTGCAAAGCATGTCGCTCGATCCCATCGTCAAGACCTCCGGCAAGACCGGCCTGCACGTGTTCGTTCCGATCCGGCGAACGCTCGATTTCGACGCCGCGCGCCATGTATCTGAGCTGGTCGGCCGCCACCTGATGCGCCTGCACCCCAGGGACATCACCCTGGAGTGGAGCGTGCCCAAGCGGACAGGAAAGATTTTTATGGACTACAATATGAACGTCCGCGGCAAGACCCTGAATGTCGCCTACTCGCCCAGAGGCGAGCCTGGGGCGCCGGTGTCGATGCCGCTGAGCTGGGAGGAGCTTGCAGGCGCACATCCGCTCGATTTCAGGATCACGAACGCGGCGCAGCGCCTGATGGAGACGGGCGATCGCTGGCGCGGCGCCCTGGCCCGCAAACAAAGCCTTGAGCGGGCGCTGAAGCCCGCGAAGGCTTGACGTAATCGGAGGTAAGCATGGCTGCACGATCGATTGGCTCGTTGACCATTTCGTTCGGACTCGTGTCCATTCCGGTGAAGCTTTATACCGCCACCGAGGCGAGCCGAGCGATCTCCTTCAATCTCCTGCACAAGGGCTGCGGCTCGCGCCTCAAGCAGCAGTACGTCTGCTTGAGGGAGGAAGTGCCGGTGCCGCGCGAGGACATCGTGAAGGGCTATGAATTCGCCAAGGACCAGTACGTGATGTTCACGCCCGAGGAGCTGAAGACGCTCGAGGAGGCGGGTACGCACAGCGCCGAGATCACCGAATTCGTGCCGATCGAGGCGATCGACCCGGTGTACTTCGACAAAGCCTACTATCTCGCCCCGGACAAGGGCGGCGCCAAGCCCTACACGCTCTTCACCCGGGCGCTGCGTGAGTCGAAGCGCTGCGCGCTCGGCCGCTGGGCGGCGCGGGGCAAGCAGTACATCGTGATGATCCGTCCGGTCGAAGACGGTCTCATCATGCAGCAACTGCTTTACGCCGCCGAGGTCAGGTCGATCAAGGACATCGAAATCCCGAAGACCGAGGTGAAGGACGCCGAGCTCAAGCTCGCGGAGCAGTTGATCGAGCAGCAGGCCTCCGACAAGTTCGATCCCGGTGCGTATACCGACGAGGTGCGCGGCCGCGTCGAGGCGGTGGTGCAGAAGAAGGTCGAGGGCCAGGAGATCACCCTGGCCGAGGCGCCCGAGGGCGGCGCGCAGGTCATCGATCTCATGGAAGCGCTGCGCGCCAGCCTCGAGAAAAAGGCGCCCGCCAGGGCGCGAGCGCCGCAGGCAGAAACACCAATTGCCGCGCGTAAGCCGCCCAAGCGCGCGCAGGCTGCCGAGCCGGCTGCGCGCAAGGGCGCCAAGAAATAGCGCCAGCCAGCAATCAAGCGGGTCTCATGCACCAATACGGCGTGCGCGACGTCGAAAAGCTGCTGCGCCTGCCGCGCAGCACGATTCGGGCGCTGATCGCGGCCGGCTTCGTATCCCCGGCGCGCGGGCCGCGCAGGGCCTGGCTGTTTTCCTTTCAGGATCTGATCGTCCTGCGCACGGCCCAGACGCTGGTCGCCGCCAAGGTGCCGCGCCGGCGGATCACCCGGTCGATCGAACAGCTGCGCCGGCGTCTCCCCGATACCATACCGCTCTGCGGGCTAAGCATCTCCGCGGTGGGCGACCGCGTCGTGGTCAGGGAAGGCGCCAGCCGCTGGCAGGTGGAATCCGGACAGTATCTCCTGGCGTTCGACACCGACCCCGACGACGGTTCATTGAGCGTGATCGAACGCCAGCCGGCATCGCCGGCGGCGAACACGGAGGATTGGTTCGCAAGGGGCGTCGCGCTGGAGCACGAGGACGCCGAAGCCGCGATCAAAGCATACCAGAAGGCCGTGAGCGCTGACCCCTCGCACCTGGATGCGCGCATCAATCTCGGCCGGCTCCTGCATGAAACCGGGCGTCTTGCCAGGGCCGAGCAGGTTTACCACGAAGCGATAAAAGCCTGCGGCAGTGATCCGCTGCTGCTCTACAATCTCGGCGTGCTCCTGGACGACATGGATCGCAACCTGGAAGCTATAGACACATATCGGGCCGCGCTGCGCGGCGACCCCACTCTCGCCGACTGTCACTACAACCTGGCGCTGTTGTGCGAAAAGCTCCAGAAGCCGCGGGAAGCCATCCGGCACATGTCGCAATATCGCCGGCTGACTACGAGCCAACCGGAATAGTTGGTCCCCGAGAGCGCGGCCGATTTGCCGACGTAGGTCGGGAGTGCAATCCTAGCCGTCAGCACGAAGCCCTCGATTAGCGGCCAGATCCCGATCATTCGATCACCCGCGTCTGCCCGTGCCGCAGGACGAAAAACTCCTCCTCCGCCACACCTCGGGCTAGCCGTGCCGCGGCAAGATCGCGCAGCGGCTGGTCCAGGGGCTCGATCGTCAGGCGCTCGAAGGTCCCCCAATGGATGCCGAGCGAGCGGCGCGCGCCGATCTCGCCGTGGATGCGCACCGCCTCCTCCGGATTGACGTGGTTGTTGCGCATGAACCACCGCGGCTCGTAGTGGCCGATGGCGATGGCGGCGAGGTCGAACGGGCCGAGCCGGCGGCCGACCTCGGGAAAATCCTGCGAGTAGGCGGTATCGCCGGAGAAGAAGAAACGGAAGCCCGCCCGCTCCGCCGCCCAGCCGCCCCAGAGGTTGCTGTTGCCGTCCCAGGGGGTGCGCGCGCTCCAGTGGTGCACCGGCACCAGCGTCACCGTCACGCCCGCCACCGCGCGGCTCTCCCACCAGTCGAGCGCCACGACGTTCGCATCGGGCAGGCGGCGGCGGAACCAGCGCTCCAGCCCCAGCGGAAGAGCGAAGCTGGGCGATCCGCCGCGCTGGCGCGAAAGCGCCCGGACGCTCGGCAGGTCCAGGTGATCGTAGTGGTTGTGGGAGATCAGTACTAGATCGATGGGAGGTAGATCGCGCAGCGCGATGCCGGGCGGCTGGTGGCGCCGCGGGCCGGTAAAGGGCAGGGGTGAGGCGCGCCGCGAGAACATCGGATCGGTGATGAGGTTGCGCCCGCCCGTCTGCACCAGCACGGTGGAATGGCCGATCCAGGTGACCGTGTGCCGCGTGCGGTTCGACTGCAGCAGCGCCAGATCCGGCGCCACCGGCGAGAGGTCGACCCGCGGCGCGCTCGGCGGCGCCTTCGCTCCGAGATCTCGGTGCAGGCGTGCCAACTCCTCCTGCGTGGGCGGGACCTGGGGATGATTGTTGCGGAAGCCGGCCGGCGTGTGATGGCGCTTCGCCCCGTCGAAGTACGGGTTGTGCGGCTTCGGCCCCGGCAGCATGCGCAGCAGACGCAATACCGACCAGTGGTTCATGAGCTGCCCGGCTGGCGACGGCGCCCCGGCCTGCGTGATGTGCTGTAGCGAGTCTGCATGGTTACGAACGCTTTAGCAGCTTGCGCAGTTTATTCGCCGATGATTTTTACCAGCACGCGCTTCTTGCGGCGACCATCGAACTCCCCGTAAAAAATCTGTTCCCAGGGGCCCAGATCGAGCCGGCCGCTCGTTATCGCTACCACAACCTCGCGACCCATGATTTGCCGCTTCATGTGCGCATCGGCATTGTCTTCACCTGTGTCGTTATGGCGATACTGATTGACCGGCGCATGGGGCGCAAGCTTCTCTAACCAGGCTTGGTAGTCATGATGCAAGCCACGTTCATCGTCGTTGATGAACACACTCGCGGTGATATGCATCGCATTGACGAGAACCAATCCCTCTTGGACGCTACTTTCCACGACGCACTGCTCCACGTCCGGCGTGATGTTCACGAATCCAACCCGAGTCGGAAGATTGAACCAGAGTTCTTTACGGCAGCTTTTCATCACGGTCGTGGACACCGGGTCGAGTGAGAGGTTGTGAAAAAACCTACTCCGCTCGGGATCTCGCGTTCCGGCGGTACTCGGAATCCTCATGTATTTCAATATACACTCCGGTTCCTGCGTTCCGGCGGAACGCGACCTCCCTTCGCTCGCGACGGTTTTTTCACAACCTCAGACATGATAAAAAAACCAAGGCTTCCGGCCGGCGCACTTCTTTTATCTTGCCTGGCGCTACCTGTGCTCGCGGCCGAACCCACACATCCCTTGGATC
>JBOIDH010000239.1:0-4398 GCA_050740495.1 Gammaproteobacteria bacterium
AACTCCGCCCAAAGCTCGCGGATCCGCCGGCCCTCGAGCGGGTGGATAACCTCGCCCGCGATGTCGGCCAAGGGCCGCAACACGAAGGCATAACGGGTAATGTCCTTACGCGGCAGGTCCAAGCCATTGTCTCGAATCACGAGATCATCATAAAGCAAGATGTCGAGGTCGAGCGGCCGGGGCGCATAACGCGGCATATCGGGTGTGCGGCCATGCTGAGACTCGATCGCGGCTAGGCGCATCCGCAGTCCGTGCGGATCCAAACCGGTACTGAGGCCCACGACAAGATTATAGAAATGATCTCCGGGAAAGCCGATGGCGGCGCTCTCGTATACGGGCGACAGCATCAATTCCCCGAACTGGCCGCGCAGTGACGCGATAGCGCTGCGAATGTTGTCCCGGCGCCTCACATTGCTGCCTATGCTTACATAGACCCGTGCCAAGCTTCCTCCCGGCGGCCGCGTTCGATGATGACCCCGACGTCGCGCACACCGCGCACGGCGCCCTGTTTGTTCAGCCGCAAGCGGAGCCAGGGAATATCGAACTCCTTGATGATGAGCTCGGCGACGGCCTCGGCGAGCGACTCGACCAACTGGTAGTGGCTGTCCGTGACGAAGGCCATCACCCGTTTGGCGACATCTTTATAGTTCAGCGTGTCGGCCACCGAATCGGTGAGCGCGGCTTTGCGGATATCGGTGCCGAGCTCGAGATCGAAGATGACTACTTGTTTGAGCTGCCGCTCCCAGGCATAGACCCCGATCACGGCTTCGATGCGCAGATCGTTTATGTAAATGATATCCATACGCCGTTCAATGGTATGCGCCTGGTCCGATGATAGGACACTAAACCCGATGCTTGCTTGACCTGTCAAGGCCAAGCGACTCCAATAGCGCCATGCTGCTCGAGCTCGCCCTGATTTGCTTCAGTTACTTTTTGGGATCGATTTCCTCGGCCATTGTCGTCTGCCGGGCGGGCGGATTCCCCGATCCGCGCGCGCAGGGCTCGGGCAACCCAGGCGCGACCAACGTCTTGAGGCTTGCCGGCAAGCCAGCGGCGGTCATTACTTTGGCGGGGGATCTGTTCAAGGGTTTGCTGCCGCTGCTCGTCGGGCGCGCATTGGGGGTGTCCGATCCGGATCTCGCCTTGATAGGCCTCGCGGCGTTCTTGGGTCATCTGTACCCGGTATTCTTTGGCTTTCATGGAGGCAAGGGGGTGGCGACTTTCATCGGTGTCCTCTATGGCCTCGCCTGGCCGGCCGGGATCGGCTTTATGCTGGTATGGCTGGCATTGGCGGGCCTATTTCGCTATTCGTCGCTGGCCGCCTTGGGAGCGGCCGCATGCGCGCCGTTCATGGTTTTTCTGCTTGACCGCACCTGGATTCATGCTGCGGTCGTCCTATTGATGGTGGCGCTGATCTTCTGGAGGCACCGGGGAAACCTGCGCAAGCTGCTCGCGGGGACCGAACCCAAAATCGGTGCCACAGAGGCGGCCGCACGGGCGGAATAGCGTGGATCTAGACGGGAAGCAGCTCGCCGAGCGGCCAGCGCGGCCGTACCGGGAACTCGAGCCCGTCGCGGTGGCCGGCGCGCAGGCGCACCCATCCCGCATAGGCAATCATCGCGCCGTTATCGGTGCAGAACTCGGGCCGTGGATAGTAGACCTGAACCCCCTCTGCGCTAAGCTCGCGCAAGCGAGCGCGTAAAGCGCGGTTGGCGCTCACGCCGCCGGCCGCCACAAGCCGCCGGTAGCCGGTCGCCTTGAGCGCGCGCCGGCACTTGATCACCAGCGTGTCGACCACCGCATCGGCGAAGGCGCGCGCGATATCCGCCCGCGTCTTTTGATCGTCGCCTGTCGTCCGCAGGGTTTGGAGCGTAGCCGTCTTTAAGCCGCTGAAACTAAAGTTCAGGCCGGGCCGGTTGGTCATGGGACGTGGAAACACGAATCGGCCGGCTTCGCCCTGCTCCGCAAGATGCTCGAGCGCGGGACCGCCCGGGTAACCGAGGCCGAGCAGCTTCGCCGTCTTGTCGAAGGCCTCGCCCGCGGCATCGTCCACGGACTCGCCGAGGACCCGATAACTCCCGACCCGCGGCATGTCCACGAGCTGGGTGTGCCCGCCGGAGACGAGGAGCGCGAGCAAGGGCGGCTCGGGCGGGGTGGGCTCTAACATCGGGGCGAGCAGATGGCCTTCCATATGATGGACCCCTAAGCACGGGATCCCGAGCGACCAGGCCAGGCTGCGCGCCACGGCGGCCCCGGCGAGAAGCGCGCCGATGAGGCCCGGCCCCGCGGTATAGCTGACACCCGCGAGATCCCGCGCCTCACAGCCCGCGTCCCGGAGTGCCGATCGGATCAACGGGATAATGTGGGAAACATGATCGCGCGAGGCCAGCTCGGGCACCACGCCCCCATAATCGGCATGAAGGGCGGCCTGGGTGCGTAACACATGCGCCAATAGCCCGCGCTCGGAATCGTAGATCGCGATCCCGGTCTCGTCACACGAGGTTTCTATTCCCAGCACACGCATGCGCATGGACTGCTTTTTTACTACGGTACGTACTTTGCCAATGGAACGGAGTCGATTACACTATGCAGTAAAATAAATCTTAAACAAGGATCCGATTCTCAATGCCGTCAGTACGAGTGAGAGACAACGAACCCTTCGACATCGCCTTGCGGCGCTTCAAGCGCGCCTGTGAAAAGGCGGGTGTCCTAGCCGAGGTGCACCGGCGCGAATTTTACGAGAAACCTACCCAGGTGCGAAAGCGTAAGGCAGCCGCGGCCGTCAAGCGCTGGCAAAAGAAACTCGCCCGCACCCAGGCCCGCCTCACACCCTCCGCATTCGGGCAGCGGGGCAAACCCATTGTC
Organism: Gammaproteobacteria bacterium; assembly: GCA_050740495.1. Taxonomy (GTDB): domain Bacteria; phylum Pseudomonadota; class Gammaproteobacteria; order JACCXJ01; family JACCXJ01; genus USCg-Taylor. Next base: position 2,866 of record JBOIDH010000239.1, read on the forward strand.
CGGCGTTTTCATCGAAGCTCATACGCGGATGCCGCTCGCGCTTAAGGAGCGCGTGCAGGGCTGCGGGAACATGGCACGAGTTAGCCGGGGCGCATAAACACTGGCCCGGGCGGATGAATCGGGCGGCCCGAACCGGGAGCGCGACAAACTGGCATTGTGGCTTGCCCCGTCTATACTCGAAAGAGTAAGGCATAGGCATGACGCGCCGCATTTCACAGCCGGTCATCGACGAGTTGTTGTCCAGAACGGACGTCGTCGAGGTGATCGATGAGTTCCTCAGCTTGCGCAAGGCCGGGCGCAATTATGTGGCGCTTTGCCCTTTCCACAACGAGAAAACACCCTCGTTCAGCGTCAACCGCGAGAAACAGTTTTATTACTGTTTCGGGTGCGGCGCCGGTGGCTCCGCCATCAACTTTTTGATGAATTATCTGCGGCTGAACTTCGTCGAGGCGGTATCCGAGCTCGCCGATCGCGCCGGCGTGACGCTCCCCAGCGGCGATCCTGACACTCCCCGGGCCCCAAGCGCCGATCTCTACGATATCTTGGCGCAGGCCGCCAAGCACTACGCGGCGCAGTTGCGCCAACGTCCCGCCGCAAACCGGGCCGTCGCCTACCTCAAGCAGCGGGGTTTAACCGGCCGTGTAGCCGCCGATTTCGATCTGGGTTATGCCCCACCGGATTGGGATCACCTGCAGCGGGCCCTGGGAACTTCCCCGGAAGCCCTGCGTACGCTTAGCCTGGCGGGGCTTGTGATCGGGAAACCGGACGGCCGCTATTACGACCGTTTTCGCGACCGGATCATGTTCCCGATCCGAGACACGCGGGGCAGGATCGTCGGGTTTGGCGGACGTGGACTGGACGGCGCCGAGCCCAAGTACCTCAATTCGCCCGAGACTCCCGTTTTCCACAAAGGCGCCGAGCTGTACGGATTGCACCGGGCTTTAAGAGTCGGCGCGGATCCGCAGCGCCTTTTAGTCGTCGAAGGTTATATGGACGTGATCGCCCTGGCGCAGTTCGGGATCAACCATGCGGTCGCGACCCTCGGCACCGCCCTAACCCGAGATCACGTCACCCGACTGTTTCGCGCGGTTCCCGAGGTCATTCTATGCTTCGATGGCGATGAGGCCGGAGAGCGCGCCGCTTGGCGCTCGCTTAACGTGATCCTGCCGCAGATGAAGGATGGGCGAACGGTGGGCTTTCTTTTTTTGCCGGCGGGCGAAGATCCCGACAGTTGGGTGCGTAAGTCGGGCGCCACGCTATTCGAAACCACGGACCAGGTGACAGCGCTCTCGGAATTCCTCTTCGCAAGCCTATTAAAAAGGGTCAACCTGAATACGCCTGAAGGTAACGCCCGGCTGGTCGCGCTAGCAAACCCGTACATAAACCTGCTGCCGCCCGGCGCATTGCAACAGCTTTTGCGACGCCGCTTAGGGGAACTTTCAACGCTGGATGCGGACGAATTAGCGGGTCTCGCGCGAACGGCGCGTCCGGCCGAGAAAGTCGTCGTCCCCACTCGCCGCCCAGCGCCATCGA
>JBOIDH010000240.1:0-4388 GCA_050740495.1 Gammaproteobacteria bacterium
GCCTTGCCGCGGCCTCCAGCGGTTAACGGCAGAGGTAAGGGTAGGCGCGCCTCGGGAATCTCACAGTCAATCCTGTCCCCATCGTCTAGAGGCCTAGGACATCGCCCTTTCACGGCGGCAACAGGGGTTCGAATCCCCTTGGGGACGCCAATCGTAATGATCGTCCGGCATCGCTTGAACTTGAAAGGCCGCAATCTATCATGATGAATACACGCAGGCAGCATAGGAAATAGCAATGAAAATCCTAGTGACCGGCGCGGCCGGTTTTATCGGCGCGGCCTTGAGCGGGCGCCTGCTCGATCGAGGCGACCAAGTGCTTGGCGTCGATAATTTGAACGACTATTACGATGTCGGCCTCAAGGAGGCGCGTCTTAATCGGCTTACCGTTCACGAGAATTTTCGTTTCATCAAGCTCGACATTGCCGATCGGCCGGGCATCGACGCGCTGTTTAATACGGAGCGGCCGGCGCGAGTTGCACATCTAGCGGCGCAAGCCGGGGTGCGCTACTCGCTCACCCACCCCCACGCCTATGTCGATTCGAATCTCCTCGGTTTCGTAAATATTCTCGAGGGGTGCCGCCATTATGGCGCCGAGCACCTCGTCTATGCCTCCTCAAGCTCGGTGTACGGAGCCAATACCCGGATGCCGTTCGCCGTTCACGATAATGTCGATCACCCCGTTTCATTGTACGCGGCGACAAAAAAAGCCAACGAGTTGATGGCGCATACCTATAGCCATCTGTACGCCGTGGCGGTGACGGGCTTGAGATTTTTCACCGTGTACGGCCCCTGGGGCAGACCCGACATGGCCTTGTTTCTTTTTACCCGTAATATCATCGAGGGACGGCCGATCGATGTCTTCAACCACGGCGAGCACCGGCGCGATTTCACGTATATCGATGATATCGTTGAAGGCGTCATTCGAGTTATAGATACGGTCGCGGCGCCCAGCCCGGAGTGGTCCGGTCACGAGCCGGATCCCGGCACCAGCCGCGCCCCCTATCGATTGTATAATATCGGGAACAATAAGCCGGTACACTTGATGCGGTTCATCGAAGTGCTGGAGGAAACGCTAGGGAAAAAGGCGCAAAAGAATTTTTTACCGATGCAGCCCGGCGACGTTCCCGATACCTATGCGGATGTTACCGATCTCGAGCGGGATGTAGGTTACCGGCCGTCGACGCCGGTCGAAGTGGGGATCGCAAAGTTTGTAAGCTGGTATAAAGACTATTTTGGAAACCATGAAACACGGTAGAAAAATATCCGTTATCGGGCTGGGGTATGTCGGCCTGCCTGTCGCCGTGGCATTCGGCAAGTGGCAACGCGTGGTGGGCTTCGATATCAATCGAGTGCGCGTTGCCGAGCTTAAAGAACGGAACGACAGGACGCATGAGGTCGAGCCGGCTGATTTCGCGGAAGCGGACGTCCTGTATACCTCGGATCCTCGTGATCTAAAGACCGCCGATTTTCATATCATCGCCGTTCCCACGCCGATCGATCGGGCGAAACGGCCTGATTTCGGCGCCTTAATCGGCGCATCGGAGATCATCGGCTCGCAGTTGAAGCGCGGCGACATCGTAGTCTACGAATCCACCGTTTACCCCGGTGCGACGGAAGAACAGTGTGTCCCTGTGCTAGAACGAGTGTCGAAGCTAAGAAGCGGGGTTGATTTTTTCGTGGGTTACTCGCCGGAGCGAATTAACCCCGGGGATAAGGAACACACATTCAAGTCGATTACCAAAATCGTCTCGGGGCAGGATGCGAAAACATTGAATATCGTCGCCGAAGTCTATAGCTCGGTGGTGGTGGCCGGCGTGCATCGAGCGCCATCAATTAGAGTCGCGGAAGCCGCGAAGGTGATAGAAAACACACAACGCGATCTGAATATCTCGCTCATGAACGAGCTAGCGCTTATCTTCAACAAAATGGCTATAGACACGCGCGATGTTCTGGCCGCCGCGGGCAGCAAATGGAACTTTTTGCGCTTTGACCCGGGCCTCGTCGGGGGGCACTGTATCGGCGTCGATCCGTATTATCTCACCCATCAAGCCCAAGTGCTGGGTTACATTCCTCAGGTCATCCTGGCTGGACGCAAAATCAACGATGACATGGGTGGTTATGTCGCCAACCAGACCGTAAGGCAACTCATTCACCGCGGACACAGCGTGAAGGGAAGCACGGTCACGATCCTGGGTTTGTCATTCAAAGAGAACGTGCCCGATCTACGCAATACCCGCGTGATCGATATCGCCAATGAGCTGATGGATTATTCAGTCAAGGTACAAGTGCACGATCCCTTGGCCGACCCTGACGAGGCAAAAAAAGAGTATGGTATCGAAATGCTGAGCGAAGCGCGGCTCGAACCCGCGGAGGCGGTGGTGCTTGCCGTACCGCATCGCGAATATCTTGCTCAGGGCTGGGCAGGAATCATCCCGTTATTAAAAGATGGCGCGGGCGTGGTCATCGACGTGAAAGCCGTCCTGCCGAGGAGTGAATGCCCGGAAACCATAACCTTGTGGCGCCTATAAGGAGATCGTCAGGATGAATGTGGTTATGGTTGGTTACGTGGGTTTGGTGTCAGGAGCGTGTCTGGCGGAATTCGGGGCGAATGTCACCTGTATCGGTGTCGATGAGGATAAGATCTCGCGTTTTGCAGCGGGGCGGGATCCGCGCAATGTTTATGAGCCTGAGCGGATGAAGGCCATAGGATTCAACTATGTTTGCGTCGGCCGCTCGGCTAAAAGCATATCACCCGCCAGCGAAGCGGTCTCCTGAGTCCCGGTGGCGGGCGGAACAGCCGGGAGCCCGCGCGCCAATCGTCAAGCTACCAGTTCTTGTAAGGGTGGGACACTAAGCACACGTTATAAAAGCGCGGGTCGTGGGAGACCTCGGCACCGGCCCAATCGGGCAGATGGAACGGTTCTTCGGGAGCTTCCAACTCGATTTCCGCGACCACGAGGCCCGCGTTGTCTCCCTCGAAGACATCGATTTCCCACAGATGACCGGCATACTCGATTTTATAACGTGTCTTTTCGATCAGCGGTTTGAGGCACAGGGAGTCTAAGATGTATTCCGCGTCGCTCAAGGGGATCGCATACTCGAATTCCGTGCGCGACACACCCAGTGTCGCGCTTTTGATGTTCAGGGCGGCCTGGTTCCCCGCGACGCGTACGCGTATCGAACCAGGCCCGTTCTTGTTCAAGTAACCTTGACGCATGCGCACGGGCGCGGCACCGTGCCGCCGCCAAGCGTCGTTCTTAACCAAGAATTTACGTTCTATTTCGTGTCCCAAGCATGAGCCCTCCGCAGCTACAATGTATACTAATTCTCTCTAGCCCCAAAAATAACAACCTATTGAGGGCACGTCCAAGAATTGCCCTTTCGTCCGAGGACAGCTTCGGCCCCCGTGCTATGTTCAACCGGCGACTGATGACGATGCCCTTTCTGGGGTTTGCTTCCGGACTGCCGCTCGCGCTTACCTCTGGGACCCTGCAAGCCTGGTTAACGGTGGCGGGCCTGGATATTCAGGCAATCGGTTTTTTTTCCCTCATCGGAGTGCCGTATACGCTGAAGTTTCTATGGTCACCGGCGATGGATCGCTACACCCCCGATTTTCTGGGCCGCCGGCGCGGGTGGCTGATCTCGACGCAAGTCGTGTTATTGATTGCCATCGGATTCTTATCGCGCCTTAACCCGCTTGAGCATATCGGCTTACTGGCCTTCGCCGCGCTGAGCATCGCATTTCTCTCGGCCTCCCAAGACATCGCCTTCGACGCCTACCGCGCGGATGTATTGCGCGCCCGGGAGCGGGGCCTGGGGGTGGCCTTGTCGGTGATCGGCTACCGGATTGGCATGTTGGTTTCAGGCGCGCTCGCCTTGATCATGGCGGATCGGATGGGATGGAGCATGACCTATCTTGCCATGGCGGCGCTCATCTTGATCGGCGTCGTGGCGACCCTCTGGAGCGAAGAGCCGGAGCGGCCCGCCGACGCGCCCGCGCGCATGCTTGACGCGATCGCGAAGCCACTAAGGCAATTTTTCTCGCGCACCAATGCTCTGGTGCTGCTCGTGCTGCTCGTCCTGTATAAATTAGGCGATGCCTTCGCGGGTTCCCTGACGACGGCGTTCCTCATCGGCGGGATGAAGTTTACGCTCTCCGATGTAGGCATTATCAATAAGGGTCTGGGGCTCGGCTGTTCGTTGTTGGGGGTAGCCTTGGGCGGCGTATTGATGATCCGCTGGGGAATGTACCGCTCGCTGGTCGCCTTCGCGGTGTTTCAGGGCGTGAGCAACCTCGGTTTTTGGGCGCTTGCCTGGCTAGGAAAAAACTACGCGCTGTTAGCCCTCGTCATCGCACTCGAAAACCTGAGCGGCGGTATGGGAACCGC
>JBOIDH010000241.1:0-4356 GCA_050740495.1 Gammaproteobacteria bacterium
ACCAAAAACTGCACGGCTTCGCGTCCGTCGATGATACGGTGATCGTAGGACAATGCGACGTACATCATCGGGCGGATCACCACTTGCCCCTCTTCCGCCACGGGCCGGTCTTGGATCCGGTGCATGCCGAGGATCGCGCTCTGGGGCGGGTTGATAATGGGCGTCGATAGGAGGGAACCGAACACGCCTCCGTTGGTGATGGTGAAGGTGCCGCCGGTAAGCTCGTCGATGCCGAGCTTCGCATCCCGCGCCTTTTCAGCGAATTCCTTGACCGAGATTTCTATTTGGGCGAAGCCCAGACGGTCAACGTCGCGAAGCACGGGGACCACGAGTCCACGCGGCGAGCTGACCGCGATCCCGAGGTCGTAGTAGTCATGGTACACGACATCGGAACCGTCGATGGAAGCATTGACAATCGGAAACTTTTTCAACGCCGACACCGCGGCCTTGCAGAAAAAGCCCATGAACCCCAAGCGCGCGCCATGACGTGACTCGAACTCCGAGCGGTAACGCTCCCGCAGCGCAATGACCGGCTGCATGTTGATATCATTGAACGTGGTCAGGATCGCGTTCTCGCGTTGCGCCGCCAAGAGGCGCTCGGCAACGCGCAAGCGCAAGCGGCTCATGGCGACGCGCTTCGTGGGACGCTGACCCGTGCCGGGGTCCGCGAGAGCCTCTTTCTGCCGGGCCGGCGGTGGAACCCGACCGGTATCTTTGGCTTCAATATGAGTGAGCACGTCTTGCTTGGTGATCCGGCCGCTTTTCCCGCGCACCGGAATGGTCTTAGGATCGAGGGCGTGCTCCGTGACCAGCCTGCGGACGGCCGGGCTGAGCGGAGTCACGTCCTCGGCAGGCGCCTCTTCGCTTAGGCGCCTAGGCACGGCAGCCGGTTTGGGCGTGCTGAGCTCCTTATCCGCGGGCTGCTCGACTTGGTCAGCGGTATCGATGACCGCCAAAACTTCTTGACTCAATGCCGTCTCACCTGCGTTTTTGTAGACCTCCTTGAGCATTCCCGCTTCCGGGGCGGTGATCTCCAATGTCACCTTGTCCGTCTCAAGATCGGTCAGGTGCTCGCCGCGGCCGATCCGATCGCCCGGTTGCTTGTGCCACTCGAGCACGCGCGCATCGGCGATCGATTCGGCCAGTACTGGAACCTTGATCTCTAGGAGCATGGGGGTTAATGCTTCACGCGGTCTTCTGCCGCGCGACGGCGCCCTGATTCAACCTCAAGGCGTCGCTGACCAAGGCCTGCTGCTGCTCGAGGTGTTTCGAGCTATAACCGACCGCCGGCGAGGCGGAGTACGGGCGCGCCACGAGCCTCAGTTGCTGCGGTTCGTGCAAGCGGCCGAAGAGATGCAGGCGTGACAGCAAGTAGAACCAGGCCCCTTGGTTGCGCGGCTCTTCCTGCACCCACACGATGTCAAGCGCGTTAGAATAGCGCCGCAGCACGGCGTCCATTTCTTGGGTTGGAAACGGATACAATTGCTCGAGACGGACGATGGCGATGTCTTTGATCTTGTTCGCGCGCCGGGCTTCCAAAAGATCGAAATAAATCTTTCCGCCGCATATCAGCACACGATCTACCGCCCGCCCCTCGATGGGATCGATCTCGTCGATAACGGTCTGAAAGCCACCCGCGGTGATATCCGCCAGGGTCGACGTCGAGAGCTTATGCCTGAGCAGGCTTTTCGGGCTCATGACGACCAACGGTTTCTTGTAGGGGCGGCGCGCCTGCCTTCTTAACATATGAAACATCTGCGCGGGCGTGCTCGGAACGCATACCTGTATATTTTCCTCGGCGCAGAGCTGTAAGTACCGCTCGAGGCGTGCCGAGGAATGCTCGGGGCCTTGTCCGTCGTATCCATGGGGCAACAACATGACCAAGCCGCTGTAACGGCTCCATTTGGACTCGCAGGAGGTGATGAATTGATCGATGACGACTTGAGCGCCATTGGCGAAATCGCCGAATTGCGCCTCCCAAATCACCAAGGCATCGGGTTCCGAGCTGCTGTACCCGTATTCGAAGCCCAAAACCGCCTCCTCGGACAAGATCGAATTGATCACCATGAATCGCGCCTGATCCTCTTTGACATGGTGCAGAGGGACGTAGCCTTCACCGGTCTGCTGATCGTGCAAGACCGCATGCCGGTGAAAAAACGTCCCCCGCTCGCTGTCCTGCCCGGCGAGCCGGATGGGATAACCTTCATCGATTAAACTGGCGTAGGCGAGGGTTTCCGCGTATCCCCAGTCGATCGGCGCATCCCCCTGCCCCATCTGGCGGCGTTGCTCGATGATGCGCTCCACACTGCGGTGCAACTGGATATCCTTGGGGATGCTCGTGAAGCGTTCGCTAAGTGCCTGAACGCGTTCCAGCGCGATCGCGGTTTCACAAGGCGCATCCCAATGGGTACCGTGGTATGCGGTGAAACTGACCCTAAGGTCGTTCCTGATGTCGTATACGACCGGCCCCGCGACGATCTGATCGCCCTCGAGCGAATCGATGTAAGACCCGGCCATCGACTCCGCTTCGTTTTCTTGGATGAGACCTTCCTGTTGCAGCTTTTCCGCATAGATCCTGACGACGCTGGGATGCTGCCGGATCTTTTGGTACATGATGGGCTGAGTCGCCAGGGGCTCATCGGCTTCGCTATGGCCATGCCTGCGGTAGCAGACCAAATCGATGACAATGTCTTTGTTGAATTCCATTCGGTAATCGAGCGCCAGCCGCGTGAGCATTACGACGGCCTCGGGATCATCGCCGTTGACGTGTAAGATCGGCGCTTGGACCATCTTCGCCACGTCGGTGCAATATAAGGTTGAGCGCGCATCCAGCGGATCGCTGGTGGTGAAGCCGATTTGGTTATTGATGATCACGTGAATGGTGCCGCCCGTGGTATATCCGCGCGTCTGCGATAGGTTGAGCGTCTCCATGACCACCCCTTGCCCGGCAAACGCCGCATCCCCGTGCATCAGGATGGGCAATACCGTGTCCCGGTTTCTATCGCGGCGCCGGTCTTGGCGTGCCCGTACCGATCCTTGAACGACCGGGTTAATGATTTCCAAGTGCGAGGGATTAAACGCCAGCGTCAGGTGAACCGGTCCCCCCGGAGTGGCGATATCGGAGGAGTAGCCCAGATGGTATTTAACATCACCCGAACCGGCGGCGTTCCCGCCCTTGCCTTCGAACTCCTCGAATAGTTCCGCGGGATGCTTGCCGACAATATTGACCAGCACGTTTAATCGCCCGCGATGCGCCATCCCGATGACGACCTCCTTGATCCCGCCCTCGCCGCCACTCTGTACCAATTCGTCGAGTAAGGGTATCGCACTCTCTCCGCCTTCAAGGGAGAAGCGTTTCTGGCCCACGTATTTTCGGTGCAGATATTCTTCCAGCGTGGTGGCGGCCACGAGCCGTTCCAGGATCCGGCGCTTTTTTGGCGGGTCGAAACTGGGCGTGGCGCAGTTCAGTTCCAAGCGTTGCTGCAGCCAGCGTTTTTGATTGGTGGCATTAATATGCATGTATTCGGCGCCGATCGTGCGGCAGTACGTTGTCCGGACCCGGCGCAGGATCTCGCCCAAGGCGGCATACTCGGCGCCAAAAAGCGATCCCGTGCTATAGCTAACGCCGAAGTCGCGTTCGCTCAGCCCATGAAAGGCGGGATCGAGCTCCGCGACGATCGGACGCTCGATTTGGCGCAAGGGGTCCAGATCGGCTTGCCGGTGGCCTCGAAACCGGAAAGCGTTAATGAGCTGTAAGACCGCGATTTGTTTTTGGATCCGGGCTTCGAGATCGGCGTCCGGTAGGGCTTCGGTCCGCTCCGGCGCCAGGGCGGACCCATCGCCTCCCGGCGCTGCTTGCTCCGTTCCGGGCCTTAGATCTTCGAATACCGATCGCCAATGCGCATCGATCGTTTCCGGACTGCGTACGAATTGCTCGTACAACGAGTCAATAAACTCGGCGTTTCCGCTGTGTAATGCCGTAGCTGAGCGCTGTTTCATGGCTTCCCAAGATTAGACGCGTACCAAAAACGAGTCGCGCGGGTTTCCTCATGCACGGGAATCGCCGTGCGCCCGCGCGGTACGATGATGCGATGATGACGATAACGAAGCGATCATGGGATCGGTTCTCTTATCACGGCAGCCCTAATGTGCGCCGCAATAATACCCAATAGCTAAGGATGGGCCAAGAGTTTTAGCCGCTGCCATGATCCGGTCCGGCCACGGCGGCGCCAAGACGCTACTTGCTGCGGCGCGAAAAAAAACGTTATGCTTACCGTGCAGAGGGGCGGATGGAGGTATAAGGCTTATGGTGAAACCTGGAAACGCATACGCGAATCCGCGGCCTAAGGAGAGTTC
>JBOIDH010000242.1:0-4353 GCA_050740495.1 Gammaproteobacteria bacterium
GGTTAGGATGAGGGGAATCAAATCAAACATATGCGCCAATTATTCCGATCCCCTCACCCCAACCCTCTCCCTGTGGGAGAGGGAAAAAAGACGATGCCTGTTGCGGAAGGACAGGGACCTTGGAGAGGTACCTCGAATTTCAAATATGTTTGGCTAGCCGTTAGACGGAGTTTACGAATGATGAACAAACAAAAGTATGTTTACTGGAACGATGGCGACACCTGTTTAGGATACCTTGAAGAATTCCCTGATTATTGGACGCAAGGAGAGACTGAAGATGACCTCCGAGAACATCTGGCTGATCTCTACAAGGAGTTGACTAGCGGTACCATACCAAACATACGCAGAGTGGCAGAGCTTGATATAGCGTGAAGCGGATAGACGACTCGATAGCCCTCGGGAGTATACTTCTTGTATGACAAACGCCGCCCAAAAGCTAATCGATTCCTTCGAAGCCCTACCCGAGGCAGAACAGCATGAGGTTCTGGCTCAACTGCTTCATCGCCTCATCGACTCCCCCTATGCGTCCTTCTCCGACGAGGATTTCACGCAATCGGCCGATATGATTTTCAAGGAGTTCGACCGGCGATCAACACCGTAGTGAGGGGTGTGAGTCTGTGACTCGGAATCAACGCCGGGTCCTAACCCACGCCCTGAGGTCGACCGTCAAGCATTGTAAGGCGCCTCCATGATTGAATTTAGCAGGGGCGCCGCCGCGCACGCGTATCGTTGGGCCTTGACGAGGTGGATCCCAGCTATGCCGAGATGCCACGGCCACCGGCTTTTTGTTGGTATGGTTACGACATAACAACTAAAATAAGCAATAGCCCTTGCCGAGGAGGAGCATTGCGATGCCGGAGCCGACGCTGTCTTTGACCGAGCTTGAGATGCACGACGATTTCATGCGCCGGCATATCGGGTCCGACCGTACGCAGTGCGCTCAAATGCTACAGATCCTCGGTGTGCGCAGTCTCGAGGATCTGATCGACCGGGCCGTGCCGGCCAGCATCCGTGCAGAGCACGCCCTGGATCTGCCCCCGCCCATGAGCGAACGCGCGGCGCTGTCTTATATGCGCCGGATGCGCGAGCGCAACAAGGTCTTCGTCTCCATGCTCGGCATGGGATATCACGGTACCATCATGCCGGGGGTCATCAAGCGCAACGTGCTGGAGAACCCGAGCTGGTATACGGCCTATACGCCTTATCAAGCCGAGGTGAGCCAAGGGCGGCTCGAAGCGCTGCTCAATTTCCAACAGATGGTCATCGACCTCACGGCAATGGAGATCGCGAACGCCTCGTTGCTCGATGAGCCGACCGCGGCGGCCGAGGCTATGACCATGTCGCGGCGCCTCTCACGGGCTAAATCCAATGTATTTTTCATCGATCGCGATTGCCATCCCCAGACCGTTGCCGTCGTTCGCACCCGCGCCCGGCCGCTCGGCATCGAAATCGTCATGGCCGATCCCTACACTGATCTCGAACGCCACGAAGCCTTCGGCGTCTTGCTGCAGTATCCCGGTTCCAGCGGTGAAATCCGGGATCCTCAGGTCGTGATAGCCGCCGCCCGCCCCAAGCAGGCGCTGGTCACCGTCGCGGCCGATCCGCTGAGCCTGGTGCTGCTTAAGCCGCCGGGCGAGATGGGGGCCGATATCGTCATCGGCAGTGCGCAACGCTTCGGCGTGCCGATGGGCTACGGCGGGCCCCACGCGGCATTCTTCGCCACCCTCGATGCCTATAAGCGTTCGGTGCCAGGAAGGATCATCGGCGTGTCCGTCGACAGCCTCGGACAACCGGCTTATCGTATGGCCTTGCAAACGCGGGAGCAGCACATTCGCCGGGAAAAGGCGACGAGCAACCTCTGTACGGCCCAAGCGCTGCTGGCCAACATCGCGGGTTTCTACGCGGTCTACCACGGCCCCGAGGGCCTGAAGCGCATCGCGGACCGCGTGCACCGTCTGACCCAAATCCTCGCCGCCGGGCTCGAAAAACTTGGCTTCGAGGTCGTGACTCACGGCTGGTTCGACACGCTTACCGTGAGGGTCCCTGGGCAAGCCCGGCGCATCGGGGCGCGCGCGCGTGAGTCGCAAATCAATCTGCGCGTGTTCGAGGCCGATCACCTTGGCATCACGTTTGACGAAGCCACCACCCGCGAGCATCTGCGCAAGCTATGGCGGGTGTTCTCGACCCAAGCCGACGCACTGCTCGACATCGAGCATTTGGATGCCGAGATCCCGGAATGTATACCGGAAGGCTTGCGGCGGCGGAGCGCTTTGCTCACCCATCCGGTCTTCAATTCCTATCACTCCGAGACCGAGATGATGCGTTACCTGCGGCGGCTCGCCGCCAAGGACATCGCCTTGGATCGCGCGATGATCCCACTCGGTTCTTGCACCATGAAGCTCAACGCCACGACCGAGATGCAAGCACTCTCGCAACGCGAGTTCAGCGCGCTGCACCCCTTCGCGCCGCTCGATCAGACCCAAGGGTATTTGCAGCTCTTCGAGGAACTCGAGGACAGGCTTTGCCGCATCACCGGTTTCGACGCCTTCTCGCTGCAACCGAATGCCGGCTCCCAAGGCGAATACGCGGGCTTGCTCGTGATCCGTAAATACCATGAAACCCGGGGTGAGGGACATCGGAATGTCTGCTTAATCCCGGCCTCGGCGCATGGCACCAACCCGGCGAGCGCCTCCATGGCCGGGTTGAAAGTGGTGGTCGTGGCCTGTGACGAGGGGGGCAATGTCGAGCTCCGCGATCTGAGGGCCAAGGCCGAGGCTTGCCGCGGCGACTTGGCCGCGCTGATGATCACCTACCCCTCTACCCACGGCGTCTTCGAGGAGGCCTTCATCGAGATAGGCCGCATCATCCACGACTGCGGCGGGCAAGTGTACCTGGATGGGGCTAATCTCAACGCCCTCGTCGGCCTCAGTAAGCCTGGACTCATCGGCGCCGATGTGGCCCACATCAACCTGCACAAGACCTTCTGCATACCGCATGGCGGCGGGGGGCCCGGGGCCGGGCCGATCGGCGTGCGGGCGCATCTCGCGCCCTATCTGCCCGATCACCCCGTAGTCGGCGGCGTCAATCCCGCCGCCGGGCCCGCCGGCACCATCGGACCGATCGCCGGGGCGCCCTGGGGCTCGGCCAGCTTGATGACGATCTCCTGGGCCTACATCGCGATGATGGGCGCCGAAGGCCTCACGCGCGCGACGCAAATCGCGATCCTCAACGCCAACTATATCGCCCGCCGCTTGAGTGCCTATTATCCGATCCTTTATACAGGAAAGAATAATCTGGTCGCCCACGAATGCATCATCGACGTGCGGCCGATCAAGGAAGCCACCGGCATCACGGTGGACGATATCGCCAAACGCCTGGTCGACTACGGATTCCATGCGCCGACAATGTCGTTTCCGGTCCCCGATACCTTGATGATCGAGCCGACCGAGAGCGAGAGCAAGCGCGAGCTGGATCGTTTCTGCGAGGCCATGATCGGGATCCGCGAGGAGATCGCGGCGGTGGAACGCGGCGAAGCCGATCCGGAGAATAATGTCCTGCGCAATGCGCCCCACCCGCCGGGCCTTCTGTTAGAGGAGCCGTGGCGCTACCCCTATACCAAACAGCAGGCATTCTATCCGCTCGCGAGTCTGCGCGACGATAAGTTCTGGCCGCCCGTGGGCCGGATAGACAACGTGCGCGGGGACCGTCAATTGATCTGCACCTGCCCGCCGCTCTCAGCGTATGCCGAGCCCGCCGAAACCACGGAAGCTGCCGCGCGCAGCAGGATCGCCTAGAGCCTATGGCAGTGCGCGTCGACAAACCACAGATTTCACGGAGTACGCGACCATGCCGGTAATCCTAGTCCTCACCGCCACGAGTCCCGACAAACCGGGTTTGATTGATCTGCTATCGACCACCCTCGCCGCCCACGGGGCCAACTGGCAGCAAAGCCGCATGGCGACGCTCGGCGGCCAATTTGCCGGACTGCTGCAAGCGAGCGTCCCGGAAAAAAAGCTCGCCGCCCTGGAATCCGCGCTTGAGGGGCTACGCGTAGAGGGATTGACCGTGACCATTGGGGCCGAGCCCGTGCGCGCGCCCGCCCTCGGTCTCCGGGTGGTGAAACTCGAGATGACGGGCCAAGACCGGCCCGGGATCATCAAAGAGATCGCTCATGCGCTCGCCACGCGTGGCGTCAGCATCGATGAGCTGGAATCGACCTGCGCGAGCGCATCCTGGTCCGGGGAGGTGATGTTCAAGGTCACCGCCGAGCTCAGTGTGCCCGCGGGCGTAGCGACCGAGCAACTGTGCGCGGTGCTCGAAAACCTCGGCAACGAGCTGATGGTGGATATCGCG
>JBOIDH010000243.1:0-4341 GCA_050740495.1 Gammaproteobacteria bacterium
CGGAGATCGAGCAGGCGGTAGCCGAGGTGCGGGCCGAAGCACGCGCCGCCGCTTCCCGTCAGACGGAAGTTTGAACCTTGCCCACCCTGCGGGTCGTCCTCGACACCAATGTGCTGGTGTCGGGTTTGGCCTACCCTGCCAGCATCCCAGGACGCATCGTCGGCGCCTGGCGGCAGGGCGCCCTGGAAGTCGTGCTGTCGCGCCACATTCTCGATGAACTTACGCGGGTGCTGCCCCGCCTCAATCACCGCCTGAAGTGGCGGCCCGTCGACTTCGCCGACCTCGCCGACATTCTGGCTATCGAGATCGATCTCGTTGAACCGCAACCCCTCTCCGGCGACACCGTTCGCGATGCGGCCGATATTCCCGTGCTCGGAACGCTGCTGGCGGCGAAGGCCGATTACCTCATCACCGGCGACCATGACCTTCTGGCCCTCGCAGAGCGTCACCCAATAATCACCCCCACCGAGTTCTGGACCCGGCATGGCGGGTGATGGCTATGCCGCAAGCACATCGCCTCCCGCCTCGCCATCGAGCCGGCGGACTTCGAGACCGGCTGGCTCGGGCAGCACGACCACCCATGCTCAACCGCGGACCCGCAAGTACCCGCCGTGTCCGGCGCAACCGGTATCCAGCCGATACCTCGCGCCCTCTGCACGGTATCCTCCGGCAATCGGGTCCGCGGCGAGTAAAAGCGGGGTGTCGAGATCGATCCAATCGAAGCCGCCGAGCCCCGCCGCGAAGTGCGCGCTAAAGCCCATGGCGAGGCGCGTTTCCACCATCCCGCCGATCATGAGCCCAAGGCCCGAAGCGCGTGCGATCGCGGCGATCTCGAGCGCCTGTACGAGGCCACATTTGGCAAGCTTGATATTGATGACCTGGGCGAGCTTGTGCGCGCCGATCCGGATCGCATCCGCGGGGCTGCGGCAGGATTCATCGGCAGCCACCGGCATCCCGGCCTCGCGCGCCAGCTTCCCGAGTCCTTCCCAGTCTTCACGGGCGACCGGTTGTTCCAGCAGCGCCACCTCGATCTTGGCAAGACGCAGTTCCCGCAATAACGCCAAGATCTCCTCCGCCGTGTAGCCGCCGTTTGCATCGAGGATCAATCGGCATTCAGGATGGCCGCGCCGGATTGCGCGCACCCGCTCGCTGTCCAGGCCGAGATCGCCTCCGATTTTCACCTTGATGGTCGTAAACCCGGCCTGCCGATAACGCGCGGCCAGATCTTGCGCGGCGGCGGCGGGGCGGATCGGTATGGTGATATCCGTGAGCACCTGGTCTTCGCAGCCGCCGAAAAACCGAAACAAAGCCGCGCCCCAACTGCGTGTCAGCGCGTCGATCAAGGCCATTTCGATTCCGGCGCGCACCGCCGCGAGGTGCGGGATGCGCTCTGCGAGCTCCGCCGCGATGCGCCGCCATGCACCCGCGTTCTTGCCGGCGAGCCGTCCGGCTTCATCGGCAAGCGCGGCGCGTGCGCTCGCCTGATCCTCGACGGTGATCGGGGGCAAGATCGGCACCTCGCCCCAGCCGCGCGCACCGCCGGTCAGTTCGATACTAAGGGCAAGGTTGTTGACTACCTCGAGCACCGATGCGGCGGTAGTAAAGGGCGCGATCAAGGGCACCTCCAGCGGGTGGATCTCGACCTCCTTGATTTCAATGCTCATCGACGCGCGTGATATCCAGGGCGATCGGAGCCCCAGAATGATGTCGTTTTTGTACCATCATTAGCTCAGGATTTCTATTCGGAAGGCTGCCGGTTCTCTATGCCCAATCATAATAACCTTCACACATCCGACATAAGTTCTTCATTTAAGCGCAATAATCGTGCGTCATAGTCGTCGCGTTTTAATCCTCGGGATACGCCGATGAAGACGATTCATACGCTGGGTCCGGGAGGGCATTATCGGGCAGTCTGGATCTCGGATGTTCATCTTGGTTTTCCAGGATGCCGCGCCGAGTATCTGCTCGACTTTTTGCGTTCCACGCGCTGCGATTACCTCTATCTCGTCGGGGATATCATCGATCTGTGGCACATGAAAAAGCGGCTGTTCTGGCCCCAATCCCACAATAACGTCTTACGCACCCTGCTCGGCAAGGCCAAGCATGGGACCCGCGTGGTGTTTGTTCCGGGAAATCACGATGAAATGTTCCGTGACTACGATGGGATGGTGCTCGGCAATGTGCTGGTCAAGAATGAAGTCATCCATGTCACGGCCGACGGACGCCGGTTCTTGGTCTTGCACGGCGATCAATTCGATGCCGTGGTGAAATACTCACCCTCTCTGGCCCTCATCGGTACCAAGGTGTATGACGGTTTGCTGCGTTTGAACCACGGCGTTAACTACGTGCGCCGCCGGCTCGGATTCACCTATTGGTCATTGGCCGGCTTCATGAAGCACAAGGTAAAAACCGCCGTTCAATACATGAGCAACTTCCAAGCGGCGCTGTCCTATGAAGCCGCCCGACGGAACGTGGACGGATTGATCTGCGGTCACATCCATCGGGCCGAGATCACCAGCCTCAACGGAGTGCTTTATTGCAACAGCGGTGACTGGGTAGAGAGCTGCACCGCGCTGGTCGAGCTGCACGACGGATCTTTGGAGCTGGTGCATTGGTCGGATGCACAACACTCTTTGAAGCCGGTTCAAGCCGTCGCGGCCTAAGCATGGCCAGGATTGCGATTGCCACCGATGCCTGGTACCCCCAGGTCAATGGTGTGGTCACGACCTTGGAAAAGACCGGCGCCGAGCTCGAGGTCCTTGGGCATGAAATAGCGTATCTAACGCCGCAAGGATACCCTACCATATCATGCCCGACTTATCCCAGTATCCGGGTGGCGCTGTTTCCCTATGCCCGCCTCGCCAAGACGCTCCGGGCGTTCCGCCCCGAAGCGGTCCATATCGCCACCGAGGGCCCGATCGGGCAGGCGGTACGGCGTTACTGTAAACGCCGGCGGCTAGGCTTTACCAGTTCCTACCACACGCAATTCGCCGAATACGTCCGAATGCGCACGCCGATTCCCATCGCGTGGAGTTACGCCTATCTGCGCTGGTTTCACGGCCGGGCCACCAACACGCTGGTCCCCACGCGCTCGGTCCAACAACTGCTCCTTGCCCATGGTTTTAAGAACGTGGCCGTGTGGTCGCGGGGCGTCGATACCGAGCTGTTCCGGCCGCGCCCGAAGGGCTTCCTGGATGCGCCGCGGCCGATCGCGATGTATACCGGCCGGGTGGCGGTGGAGAAGAACATCGAAGCGTTCTTGGCATTGGACCTTCCCGGCAGCAAGTTTGTCGTCGGTGATGGCCCCGGCCTGCCGGACTTGAGGGAACGTTATCCCGCGGTGCGCTTTGTCGGATGGAAGCGCGGCGAGGAGCTGGCTTCCTACCTTGCGGCCGCCGATGTCTTCGTGTTTCCGAGCCGCACCGACACCTTTGGTCTGGTGCTGCTAGAGGCGATGGCCTGCGGCGTTCCGGTGGCGGCTTATCCCGTGACAGGACCCATCGATGTCGTGGTGCCGAACCGGACCGGCGTCTTGAATGAAGACTTGCGCCAAGCCGCGCTCGATGCGCTCAAGCTCGACGGCCAGGCATGCAGCGACTATGCACGAGTGTTTTCCTGGCGGCGCTGCGCCGAGGTGTTCGCGTCGTTCTTGAGTCCCGCCGCGGCAATGTGATACGGCGTCGCGATCTGCGAGAGTCCGTGCAGAGCGCGGCGCGGGCCCCTTGATTCTTCCATGCTTTATTGCATTGTCCCTCCCGATGTAAAATAACCATCGAGGCACACCCCTCGGTGGCGCGATAGACACCATGGTGCACTAAGCAACGCGGTTGACTATTGAGGGGGGGCGGTCGACCCAATCGGCTTCCCGCGGATGACCGCGCCGGTTCCGGTAGAATATTCGCAAAGGTTGGAGCGGAAAGGAGCAACTCATGCAATCTAGCGAACGCGAATTCCTCAAGCGCATCACGGTCAATCCCGAAATCTTCTCGGGCAAGCCCATCATTCGCGGTATGCGGATCTCTGTCGAGCTGGTGCTGAGCCTCTTGGCCCAGGGCGAGACCGCAGAGGCGATCCTCGCCGATTACCCAGAGCTTGAACGGGAAGACATTCGTGCGTGCCTGGTCTACGCGCATGCCGTCATCGCCCAAGATACGCTGGACGAAGTCACCGTGGCCGCGCGGTGAAGTTTCTCATCGACCGCTGTGCCGGCCATCGTTTGAGCGAATGGTTGCGGGCACAAGGCCATGACGTAGTGGAATCCAGGGAGCGCGGTCCAGATCCCGGCGACCGCGTGCTGTTGGAGTGGGCTCGGGCGGAGGACCGCATTCTGGTGACCATAGA
>JBOIDH010000244.1:0-4322 GCA_050740495.1 Gammaproteobacteria bacterium
GGCTTGGGGTCTTCTCCGAGCCCACGATTGCGGACATCCGCTACCTCATCGCGCGCGAGCAGCGAGGCCTGCGCGAACTAAACGCATGGATCAGCCGCGCGCGCGATCAGCTCGAGACGTTCGAAGACGAACAGGCTCGCCAGCGAGGTGCCGACTTCCGACCACAAATCGCCGAAGCGGGCGCGTTGCTGCGCGAGCTGATCGACGCAGCCAGCGCGGCCTACGGGCGCATGCGGGCCTACGAGCGGCTCATCGACGAAGCGCGCTCAGGCCAGGGCGGGGCATCGAGTCCACTACACAGCGATGCGCCCGACGCGAAGGACGAGGCGCTTGCCAACATCGCGCGGCTCCGTGACCGCCTCAGGGATCTGTACCGCTGGCTCGTCGAGGCAGGGTCAGGCGAGGAATCCTATCGACGCAACCTCGAGGACCTCATCCGCCAAACGACCGACGAGTTCGAAGGCGAGCTTCGACGCGCGCGTGAAATTGGTCTCACGGAACCTGAGACACCGGAGCCACTCCAACCGCCGCCACCACCGCCAGCCCCGGACGCGTTGATCACCTATACAATGCCCATGGAGCGCTTCGTGAACCGTCAGACCGGCGAGATGCGCCTGTACCCGGCCATGTCACCGCCCAGGGATCCTGACTGGGAGCGCGTGGTCAGGGATCCCGGTACAGGCGAGTCGAACGTCTACTGGGGATGGGTTCGCATCGTCGACCCAGCGACCGGCCGCGTCATCTGGGTCCCTGGCTGGAAGGTCGGCCGGCCGAGGGCAGGACCGCCAGCCGGAAGCCGCACCGAGGGTGCCTTCCGATCACTCCGCCGCGACATCGAGCTGGTCATGGTGCAGGACTGGGCGAACCTGGAAGTGGCCCGCCGCGCTGGTGTCGACACGACCGCCGTTGCCGGCCGGCGCGGGTTGGATCTGACCGCGCTCGCGGACCAGGTCCGCACAGCGCCGACAGAATCGCTTGCTCGGATCGCGCTCACCCTGTCGTCTGCGGTCGGCGATGCAACGGAGCAGCGCCGCCTGACGCGGGGCTCCGCAGGATGGAGTCCGATCGCGGTTTTCCCTGGCGAGCTGCTGACCGAGCTACCGGCGAACCGGAAGAGGTGATATTCGAGCAAGCGTATATATGGACTCCACCCGGTTTGCAAGGCGAGGATCGATAATGGTGTGTAAAGGAAGACTGCATGTATATATCCGGCCTGTTCGTGAGCACGGGGCTCCGGCCATGATGGAATGTGCGCGTTCTGGTTCCTTATAGGACGACGGCCTCGAAGGCCACTACGCGGGGCGGAATCGCAGAAAGCCATGCCCAGGGATGGGCATGCCTGGCGCGCCGAGGATGCAACGCCGGTCTCACCTGTTGTGCCATCAGGTAATTTCTTCACCTTCGCAATCTGTGGTGTGTTTTTAACTTAATACGGCCGCGACTCAAAAGCTTCCCGGCGGGCGTCAAACCGATTGCTCTGCCCAATCCGCCCGGTAGCTCCGATCGCGGGCCAGCACCGCCCAGGCGATCCGCGCGAGTTTGTTGGCCAGTGCCACGGCGGCGACATTGGCGCCGCGTCGGGCTTGAATCGTCACTGCCCAGCACGAGAGCCGATCGGTTTTACCCGCCGCGTGCCGTAACACCGTGCGCGCTCCGTGGATGAGCAAGGTACGCAGGTAGGTGTTGCCGCGTTTGCTGATGCCCAAGAGCCGTTGTTTCCCGCCGCTGGAGTGCTCGCGCCCTAAGTTGGCCGCCATCTGGCGGCCGTTTTGAAACTGCTTGCCGTCGTTGACGGCGGCCACCAGTGCCGTGGCCGTGAGTGGGCCGATCCCGGGCAGCGCTCGCACCTTCACGCTACGCGCATCATCCGCGCAGGCGACTTTCACCCGCCCATCGTAGTCGCCAATCCGTTTATCGATCTCCCGAAGCTGCGTTTGCAGATCCGCGAGGAGCTCCGCATATAGACAAGGATCCTCGAGCAGCACCGCGATACCCTTGCGCACCTGGCCTGGCCCCTGACCCACCGCTGGCGTGTCATCAAGTGGATGGTCACGCAGAGGGGCTGGTGTGTATCTTTTCCATCCTCGAGCCCTGCCGCACCTTCTCCTTCCGCTTCCAGAGAGATCCGCGCCCGCGCCCGCGACACTAGGGGTGCTCCTTTTCGCCGGGGCCGGCGAGAGGGGAGCATGCAGGGGTTGCAATTAGCGTATATACGTATATACAATAATTCGGTGCGTATAACGTACGACTCCGCTAAGCGCCTCAAGACATTTGCCGAACGGGGGCTCGATTTCGAGGATGCGGTGGAGGTCTTCGCAGGCAGAACACTGGAGGTTGAAGACGAACGCCGGGACTATGGCGAAAAACGAGTGATCTGCTACGGCACGTTGGCGGGCCGAATGGTCGTGGTGGGATATGCACCGCGTGGCGCGGTTCGCCATGTCTTTTCGATGAGGATAGCCAATGACCGTGAAAACGCGCGCATCGGGCCGCTCATTAGGCTCGGATCTGGATAAGGTGGACGCTCATGTCATCCGGCCGCATGAGTACAAGGAACTCCCGACATTGACGGAGGACATGCTGTCGCGCGCCGTGATCAAAGAAGCAGGCCGGCGGGTGGGGCGTCCGAAATCATCGGAGGCCAAGGTCTCCATCAGCCTGCGCCTCGCGCCCAGGACACTGGCGCGCTGGAAGGCCACCGGCCCCGGCTGGCAGACCCGCATGGCTGAGGTGCTGACTAAGGTGGCAACCTAATCGATTTGTGTCGCCGAGACAACGCCGCCTCATTCGTGAGGCCTAATTCCAGTTGGGCTTCTAAGGTCGCATGATCGTTCCGCCGTCAGTCTGCTATCTATGTGGTAAGGCGCTGGTTGAACCAACCAGCGCCGATCACGTGCCGCCAAAGCAGTTCTATGCGGACGACAGTCGAAACGCTCACAACCCAAATCTGCTGACTATCACAGTGCACGGTGCGTGCAATCGGGCAGGTCACGAAAAAGTGCATTTAACGAGGAAGCACTGCTTAATGCTTGTCAACCTGATGCTGCACGCCATCGGGTCCGAGAAAAGCGTGTCCATCAGGACCTACCCCGGCGATCGCTAGTCCCGTAGCAAGTATTACCCTGTCCCAAAATTGTGAGCAAACGTATCAGCCGGTGCCGTGCCCTACGCGACCTCATGCAGCCTGGTAGACGGGATTATGAGCGGGCCTTGCGGATGTTCGAATCGAACAAACTCGATGGCCCGCCCGGCGACGGAGGCCACGCCCGGATGGCGGTCCGTGCCGTCGGTGCTGAACTCAAAGCGGTACCAGCGGTGCACCAAAAAATGGCCTCGCGCGTCACGCTTGAGCTTGGTACGAGCGAGTGCCACGGTCTCTTCGAGCAGCTGAATATCCAATTCGCGGCAGGCATCGCGACAATATTTCAGGGTTTGCTCCCGCGTCCGGGCTGAATCGTTCCAGAACCACATCGCAACGGCCAGCACTAGGAGAGCGATCGTATCCGCCACGTGAGTTCCTAAACGTAGGTGCGCGGTCCGAGGTCGCCTTGCGCGGGGTAAGACATCGACGCAACCCTCGCACGCACGGGGTTATCGCGTTGTCACGGGGCGATAATATCACCCGTTGGAAGCAACGCCATGCGCACGATGAGTTCGGCATGATCGTTCCTTGGACTGTTCACCCGCGTGCTCACGGGATAGACTTCCATGAGCTCGCTCGGATATGGCGCGAGCAGCGGTTTGAGCTGAACGGGATCGGCCAACTCGAGATCCATCCAGGTATCGTAGTGCTCAGGTGAGAGGATGACCGGCATCCGGTCGTGAATATCCCGAAGGGTCTCGGCCGCATCGGTGACGATGATACTGCACGAATCGATACGCTCTTCCCCCCGTTGCCAATGCTCCCAAAGACCCGCGAACGCGAACGGTGCGGCATCTTTGAGCCGTATGAAGTAGGGGGTGCGCTCGATCTTTTTCCATTCGTAGTAACCATCGCTCCCGATGAGGCAGCGCCGGTGCCGAATGGCATGCCGGAAGGCCGGCTTCGTATCCACCGTCTCGGCCCGCGCATTGATCGTACTGTAAGGCGTTTTAGCCTCCTTAGACCAGGACGGGATCAGGCCCCAGTGGAGTAGCGCGAGCTCCCGGCCTCCCCCCTTGGCATTGCGCGCGACGAGCACAGATTGGGAGGGAGCAACGTTGTAGCTTGGCGCAAGGTTCACCTCCCCACGCGCCCCGAACAGCTCTGCAAAGGTTTCGGGCGAAGAATAACGCACGAAGCGACCACACATATATCAATCATTATGGCATGCCCCACTTGC
>JBOIDH010000245.1:0-4313 GCA_050740495.1 Gammaproteobacteria bacterium
GCTGCCTGGTGCTCTTCGAGGGATGGCGGCGGACCGAATCGGCCCGCCGGGCCCGACCGGGCATCCTCCGGTTGGCGCGCGCGCCTCGCCCGGTGGCTCCGCGCGCCCGCTGTTCCGGCCGCGGAGGTGAGGCGTCCTCCGGGGCGCGAGGGGCTCAGCGAGCCGGGGGGCGAGACCGCGCAACTCCGCCAGGAGCTAGCCTCGACCCGCGAGTACCTGCAATCGCTGGTCGAGCAGCAGGATGCCGCCAACGAGGAGCTGCGCTCGGCCAACGAGGAGGTCCTGTCCGCGAACGAGGAGCTGCAGAGCACCAACGAGGAGATCGAGACCGCTAAGGAGGAGTTGCAGTCGACCAACGAGGAGCTGTCCACGGTCAACGACCAGCTCCACCACCGCAACCTGGAGCTTACCCAGACCACCGGCGACCTACAGAACCTGCTGGCCAGCACCGCCATCCCGGTGGTCATGGTGGGAACGGACTTGCGGATCCGCCGGCTGACCCCTCCGGCGCGCAAGATCATGAACCTCCTGCCCGCCGACCTCGGCCGGCCCATCGGAGATCTCAAGGCCAGCGTGGATGTGCCCGATCTGGAGGCGCTGATCGAGGAGGTGATCGAGGAGGTCCAGGTCCGGGAACGGGACGTGCGGGGCCGCGACGGCCGCTGGTACAGCATGAGCGTCCATCCGTACCGCACCGCGGACAACAAGATCGACGGGGCCGTGGTGGTGCTGCTCGACATCGACGACATCAAGCGCTACCAGGAGGCGGTGCGCGAGGAGCGCGACTACGCCCAGGCCATCGTGGAGACCATACGCGAACCGCTCATCATCCTCGACGGGGAGCTGCGGGTGGAGACGGCGAATGCGGCGTTCTACCGGATGTTCGGAGTCCAACCGGCAGAAACGCAAGAGCGCCTGGTCTATGACCTGGGCGACCAGCAGTGGAACATTCCCGCCCTGCGCGGACTGCTTGAACAAGTCCTACCCCACGATCAGGCCTTCGAGGGCTTCGAGGTTCAGCATCACTTCCCCCAGATCGGTCAGAAAACCATGCTCCTCAACGCCCGCAGGCTGTACCGCGCAGAGCGCCCATCGTTGATCTTGCTCGCCATCGAGGACGTCACCGCTAGCCGGCAGGAGGCCGACAAGCTGAGCTATCAGGCCACCCATGACCCCCTCACCGGGCTCATCAACCGCGGCGAGTTCGAACGCCGCTTCCAGCGCGTGCTCGGCACCGCCGAGGCCCAGGACCCGCATGCCCTGCTGTATCTGGATCTGGACCAGTTCAAGCTCGTCAACGACACCGCCGGTCACAGGGCCGGCGATGAGCTATTGCGCCAGCTCGCTGCCGTGCTCGAGGCGAAGACGCGCAAACGCGATACCTTAGCGCGGCTCGGTGGCGATGAATTCGGCGTGCTGCTCGAGCATTGCGCGCCGGAGCAGGCGCTGCGGATCGCGCGCGGGCTGGTGCAAGCGGTGCAGGAGTTCGACTTCGTCTGGGAGGCCAAGCGCTTTACCGTCGGTGTCAGCATCGGCTTGGTCTCGATCCCCGAGGGCGGGGAGACCCTTCCCGAGGTGCTGAGCGCGGTGGACCGCGCCTGCTATGCCGCCAAGGACAAGGGCCGCAACCGCGTGCATGTCTATGCGGCGAGCGATGAGGATCTGGCGCAGCGCAAAGGCGAGATGCAATGGATCCCGCGTCTGCATCAGGCCCTCGCCCAAGACCGTTTCCGTCTCTACGCCCAGCCGGTCGTCGCCCTCGGCGATCACGGCGCCGACGTCGAGTATCAGGAGGTGTTGCTGCGCCTCGCCGATGATGAGAAGGGCGTGCTGCTGCCGGGGGCCTTTATCCCCGCCGCCGAGCGCTACCAGCAGATGCAGGCGCTGGACCGGTGGGTGGTTCAGACGGCCTTGGCGAACCTAGGCGCCCACGGCGACTCGGCGCGGCTCGGCATCAATGTCTCCGGGCAATCCCTGGGCGATGCGGGCTTCCTCGACTACGTGATCGACCAACTGGAGCGCAGTCGGGTGGTGGGCGGCCGGATCTGCTTCGAGATCACGGAGACCGCGGCCATCACCGATCTCAAGCATGCGCTCAATTTCATGCACGCCCTCAAGCAGCGCGGTTGCCGTTTCGCGCTCGATGACTTCGGCAGCGGGTTGTCCTCCTTCGGTTATCTCTGCCGGTGGACTATCTCAAGATCGATGGCCGCTTCGTCAAGGACCTCATCGAGGACCCCTTCGATTGCGCCATCGTGCAGGCCGTGCATCGGGCGGGTGCTGGCGATCAAGACCATCGCGGAGTCCGCAGAGAGCGAGCCGATCCTGGAGCGGCTCCGGGCGATCGGCGTCGATTACGCCCAGGGCTACGCGATCGCCAGGCCCGAGCCGCTCCCGGCTTGAACCCGAGACTGCCGATGGATGTACAGCTTGACCGTGATACTGCCCGCCGCCTGGCCGAGCTCGCCCAAGCCACCCACCGGTCCCAAGGGGAGGTGGCCGCGCAGTTGCTCAAGACCTACTTGAGCGACTTGCAGGACTGGAAGACCGAAGCGATCAGGTTGGGTCTCAAGGAAGCCGACGCCGATCAGCTCATCGACATCGAGCAGGTGCGTCAACGCTGGGAAGACAAACGTGCGCGTCAGGCTGACCCCCAGCGCTGAGCGCGATCTGGACGGGATCGAGGCCTACATCGCCGCCGACAACGTAAGCCCGTAGGATGGGCTAAACAACGTGCAGCCCATCAATCGCGAATGATGGGCTTCGTGCCTCAGCCCATCCTACGGAACTCGTCCACGATCATCTGCCCGTCGGCTTGGACGCGGTTGATCTGTCCGGCCGGGGATGTGGCGGCCTCGGCCCACAGTTCGACAGCAACCGGCTGGATATCCAGTTCCACTACCCGAACGCCTATTCGAGCAAGCGCGTCACCAAGTCTCATGCCGGTGATCCTCGCTGCCCGGTTGCCCGGCTCACGCGGCTTTCGTTTTCACGCCCAAGCCGCGCGCAAATATAACGGCCTGCGTCGATTAATTTATTGAGATTAACGCCCGTCTCGATCCCCATGCCGTGGAGCATGTAGACCACATCCTCGGTCGCGACATTACCGCTCGCGCCCGGGGCGTAGGGACAGCCGCCGAGCCCGGCCACCGAGGCATCGACCCCTTCGGCGCCGAGCTCGAGACAGGCCAGGATGTTGGCGAGTGCTTGGCCACGGGTGTCGTGGAAATGTAGCGCGAGCCGCGCCGCAGGCACTTGCCCGGCGCAGGCGGTGAACACGTTCTGCGCTTGCAAGGGCGTCGCCAGGCCAACGGTATCGCCGAGTGCGATTTCCGCACAGCCGAGCCGATACAAATCACCGGCGAGCTTGGCTACGGTCTCAGCGGCGACGGCACCCTCGTAGGGACAGCCGAACGCGCAGGAGACATACGCACGAACGCCAAGCCCCCGCTGGCGAGCCTCGGCGATGACCGGACCCAGGCGTTCCATGGATCCCGCGATGCTACAGCGGCTGTTCTTTTGGCTAAAGGTCTCCGTGGCGGCGGTGAAGACGGCAATCTCGCGCGCGTTGACGCCGAGCGCCCGTTCCAGTCCTTGGTGGTTGGCCAAGAGCACAGGATACTGTACGGAATGCTTGCGCTCGATGCGGGAAAACACTTCCTCGGCGTCGGCGAGTTGCGGCACCGCGCTGGGATTGACGAAGCTCGCCGCCTCGATGACCGGTAGACCGGTCGCCGACAGCCGATCGATGAACTCTACTTTGGTTTCGGTGGCGAGCATTGTGGGCTCATTCTGCAAGCCGTCACGGGGGCCGACTTCCACCAGCTTGACTCGTCTAGGATATCGGGGGGTCATGGGTTCACTCAGAGATCTCTCAGAGCTTGTGAAGAAATCGTAGCGAGCGCAGTAGATCCTTGCGCAACCAAGTTATACAGACCTACTTCGACGAATCTGATAGTCCCTTCTCCCTCAGGGAGAAAGCCAGGGCCAGGGAATGGCCCTGCTTGGCGCGCCGAGGACGCAAGGTTAGGATGAGGGGAATCAAATCAAACATATGCGTCGATTATTCCGATCCCCTCACCCCAACCCTCTCCCTGTGGGAGAGGGAGAAAAGACGATGCCTGTTGCGGAAGGACAGGGACCTTGAAGGGGTAACCCAAGACTTCACGTATGTGTGGTTAGATTTATTCACAACCTCTCACAGCGTAGACCCCGGCGGATCAGATCCCCAGCGCCTGGATCTGTGCGACGATCTGTTCGTGAAACCGCAGCGCGGCGCATACGATGCCGCGGTTGGCCGCCAAGCCCATACC
>JBOIDH010000246.1:0-4286 GCA_050740495.1 Gammaproteobacteria bacterium
CGCACGAACGCGACAGGCAACCGCCGATAGCTCGGCATGAGCGGTTTTTCCATCCGGTATCTTGCCCCAATTCACTTACGTTAAAAAAAAGCAAAGCCCGGACGAAACCGGGCTGTCGCTCGCGGATCCGATTGTCCGGCATTCGCGGGTCTTGTTACAAGTCTATTCCGGGCAGTAGAGGACAAGGCCCGCCTTCTTTAAGCAAACGCCAAGCTCCGGCGCGCGGCTTGTAAGATGCGCTCGAGATCCGGCAGGTAGTGGGACTCCAGCCGGTAGAGCGGCATGATGCAGTCGTAGCCGGCCACGCGTTCGATCGGCGCCTGCAAGGACAACAAGCCCCGTTCGGCGAGTTGCGCGGCGATCTCCGCGCCCACCCCGCAGGTGCGCGCCGCTTCCTGCACGATGACGCAACGCCCGGTCTTGGCGACCGATTCGAGGATGGTTTCGATGTCGAGCGGTTTCAAGGTCGCGACATCGATCACTTCGGCCGCGACCCCTTCTCGGGCGAGGGCCTCGGCGGCCTGCAGCGTCTCCTGGATGAGCGCGCCCCAGG
Source organism: Gammaproteobacteria bacterium (assembly GCA_050740495.1). Classification (GTDB taxonomy): domain Bacteria; phylum Pseudomonadota; class Gammaproteobacteria; order JACCXJ01; family JACCXJ01; genus USCg-Taylor. The sequence goes on from JBOIDH010000246.1 coordinate 554, forward strand.
ACACCAGCGTGATGTCCGTGCCCTCGCGCAACAGATAACACACGTCGAGCGGCAAGGCCGCACCGTCGTCGAGGACCTCCTGGCGGTACAGGCGATAGAGGCGCGGGGGCTCGAGAAAGATCACCGGGTCCGGATCGCGGATCGCGGCGAGCAAAAGCCCGTAGGCGCGCGCCGGCGAGGAAGGCACGACGACGCGCAGGCCCGGAATAGGCGCGAACAGGGCTTCCACGCTCTCGGAATGGTGCTCCGGGGCATGGATCCCGCCGCCGTTCGGCGCGCGCAAGACCAACGGGCAGCTTAAACGCCCGCGGGTGCGGGTGCGCAGGCGCGCGGCATGGTTCAGGATCTGGTCGAGACAGGGGTAGATAAACCCCGAGAACTGGACCTCGGCGACAGGTTTGAGACCCTGCGCCGCCATGCCGATCGCCATGCCCGCGATCAGGGCCTCCGACAACGGGGTGTCCACCACCCGAGCCTTGCCGAAACGCTCTTGCAAACCGAGGGTGGCGCGGAACACGCCCCCGTTAGAGCCGACATCTTCGCCCAAGACGACGACATTCGGGTCCGCTTGCAGCTCATAGGCGAGCGCTAGATTGATTGCTTCAACGAGTGCAAGCTCGGACATGGCGCACCTATTTACCGGCGCAACCGGCCGTCTCCCGCTGCACGCTATAGGCGCGCGGCAAGGCCGCGTAGAGATGCGCGAACATGGTCTCCGGGCTCGGTACAGGCATCGCGGTGTAATCGCGCACCGCTTGCTCTACCTCGGCCGCGACGCTCCGTTCGAGCCGCGCGTCGTCTTCCTCCCGCCAGTCGGCGGCGCGCAGGAGATAGGCACGCAGACGAGCGATCGGATCGGCCCGCCCGTAGCGCTCGACCTCCTCGGCCGAGCGGTAGCGGCTGGCATTGTCCGCGGTCGTATGGTCGCCCATACGATAGCTCAAGGCCTCGATGAGACTGGGCCCGTCCCCGCGGCGAGCCTTTTCCAGCGCCCGATCGACGGCATAACGCACGGCGATCACGTCGTTCCCGTCGACCTGCTCGCCGGGAAGCCCGGCCGCGATCGCCTTCTGCGCGAGGGTCTGGGCCGCGGTTTGCGCGGCGCGCGGGACGGAGATGGCCCATTGGTTATTGTTGATTACAAACACCACCGGCAAGCGCCAAATCCCCGCGGCGTTGAGAGCCTCGTAGAAATCCCCCTTGGAGGTCCCGCCGTCGCCGACGATGCACACGGCCGCGCGCGCCTCGCCGCGATACTTGAAAGCATAGGCCACGCCTACCGCATGGCAGCATTGGCTCGCCACCGGGACGCAGATGGGAAAATCTTCCCGGCAGCGGGCATAGTCCATGCCGCGCTCATCCCCGCCCCAATAGAGCAGGATTTCAGCCATGCGCACGCCGCGCGGGAATTGCGCGGCCTGATCGCGGTAAGAGGGCAACAACACATCTTCGGGCCGCATGGCATGCCCGATACCGCCGCCGATCGCCTCCTGCCCTAGGCACGAGGCATAGGTGCCGAGTTGCCCGGTGCGTTGCATCGCGATCGCCTTTTTATCGAACTGACGCGCGGCCACCATGCCGCGATAGAGATCGATGAGCACGGCGGGTTCGCGGGCGAAATCAGGTAAGGACCCGGCCGGAGCGCCGGCAGGATCCAGAAACTGTGTATAGTGAATACGGAAGCTAGCGACGTCTTTCACTACCGCCTCCTGTAAGGTTCCGTTATATTATAGCCGCACGAGGGCTGCAGGAGGGCACTCTCACGGCCTCGGAATCTTTGATCCCGGGGCCAGTCACAGATCCCGACACGGCCCGTGTTTGCTAACGAGGCGCAGGCTATGCAGACTCTCCCGGATGATCCGATGGCGGCCGCCGGTATCGAATTCGTCGAGTATACCGCGCCCGACACCCAAGCGTTGGAACGATTGTTCGTGACGCTCGGGTTCGCCGCCGTGGCGCGGCATCGCTCGAAACACGTGACGCTCTACCGCCAGGGCGATATCAATTTCATCATCAATCATGAACCGAACAGTTTCGCCCAGGCCTTCGCCCGCAAGCATGGCGCTTCGGTGTGCGCCTTCGCCATGCGCGTGCAAGACTCGGCTGCGGCGTATAAGCGGGCGCTCAGGCTCGGCGCCAAGCCCTATCGCGGTCCGGTGGGCCCGATGGAGCTCAATATCCCCGCGATCCAAGGCATCGGCCGGAGCCTCATCTATCTCGTCGATCGTTACGGGGAACGCTCGATCTACGACGTAGATTTCCTGCCGCTCACGGGTACGCCGGCAAGGGTTGACGGCGTGGGTTTAACCTATGTCGACCATCTGACCCACAACGTACGCAAGGGCCGGATGGACGAGTGGGCGAGCTTCTACGAGCGGCTCTTCGATTTCAGCGAGATCCGCTATTTCGATATCCAGGGGCAAAAGACGGGACTGAAGTCGCGCGCGATGGCGAGCCCCGGCGGGAAGATCCGCATCCCCATCAACGAGCCCTCGGATCGTCATTCGCAGATCCAGGAATACCTCCAGGCTTATGGCGGCGAGGGCATCCAACACATCGCGCTCGCGACGCAGGATATTTATACCACCGTTGAGTCCTTGCGCGAGCGCGGCGTAAAGTTCCTGGACGTGCCGGAGACGTACTATGACGCCATCGAAAGGCGTGTGCCCGGGCACGGCGAGGATCTCGAGCGCCTGCGGCGCGATCGCATCCTCATCGACGGCGCGATCCGTCAAGAGGACGCCGGTTTATTGTTGCAGATCTTCACCGAGACCGTGATCGGCCCCATCTTCTTCGAGGTCATACAGCGCAAGGGCAACGAGGGCTTCGGCGAGGGCAACTTCCAGGCCTTGTTCGAGGCCATCGAACGCGAACAGATGCAGCGCGGGGTGATCTGATGGCTCAGTGGATCGCGTTACCCAAGAGCGAAGGGCAGTCCTCGCGTCAAGCGCACGCAGACCTGCCCGCGGATACCTACGAACGGGAGCTCGGGAAAGAAGGCTTTTACGGTCCCTCGACGCAAATGTACCACCGCCATCCGCCGACCGGCTGGACCGAGGTGGAAGGCCCTCTCCGGCCACGCGCCTTCGATACGGCAAAACTCGATGGGTTTACGCCGATGCCGTGGGAGGCGGTGCGGCTATTGTCCAACGCATTCCTGGATCTCCGCATCTGGCGTTTGCAAGGGTCGATGGACCGTCTTGCGCGTAATGCGGATGGCGATGAGCTGCTGTTCGTACACGCGGGCAGCGGGGACCTTTACTGTGATTATGGCCACCTAGCGATCGGCGAGGGAGATTACCTCATGCTGCCTCGCGGTACCTTATGGCGCCTGGAAACCACGGCGGCCGCGACGCTCTTGATGATCGAGGCGACCGGTGCCAGTTACCGGCTCCCCGACAAAGGTATCGCCGGTCAGCATGCGGTATTCGATCCGGCCGTGCTCGATACACCCGCCATCGACGAGGCCTTTCGCGCCCAGCATTCGGAGCGTGAATGGCGGGTGGCCGTGAAGCGCCGCGGATCCGTGAGCCTCCTTACCTATCCCTTCAACCCGCTCGATGCGGTGGGGTGGCACGGAACCCTCATGCCCGTGCGCCTCAACTGGCGCGACATTCGGCCCTTGATGAGTCATCGCTATCACCTACCGCCCTCGGCGCACACGACGTTTTTGGCCGAGCGTTTCATCGTCTGCACCTTCTGCCCGCGGCCGTTGGAAAGCGATCCCGGCGCC
>JBOIDH010000247.1:0-4285 GCA_050740495.1 Gammaproteobacteria bacterium
CTAAGCACTCAGTGGAACGAACAGATGAGAGCTAAGGGTTTCGTCTACGCTCAGCAGAAGATGATCGCCCAGTTCAACTGCACGGGTGATTGGGCCTTGTATCTCGAATGCGACGAGGTCCTGCACGAGGATAATCTGCCCGCTATTGGTGAAAGCATGAAGCGGCATCTGGCCGATCCTGGAGTCGAAGCGTTGGTATTTGACTATTATCATTTTTTCGGCAGCCCGGATTGGATAGCCGTGAGTCCAGGCTGGTATCGCCGGGCGCCGCGGATCATTCGCAACACGATTCGAAACTATTCTCCCGACGGGCTGTTTTTCGTGGTTATGGATCGAAATAAGCAGGGCCGTTATCCGCGGGCAGCGCTCGCGGGTGGAACCATCCACCACTACGGCCACGTGCGCTCTGCCGCCAAAATGCAGGCGAAGGTCCAAAAGGTGAGCCGCTATTGGGGACACGAACCACCGCCGTTTACCCGTTACGCCATCGACCCCAGGGCTTTGCGCCCGTTTCCCGGTCGGCACCCTGCGCTGATGCAGCGCTGGCTTGCGGAAGAGGCGGCACAGGGGTTTAGGCCCGATCCGCGCCATGTGCCGAGCCGGCGTGAACGTCGTTACCGGTTCATGATGCATATCGAGGGCATGCTGGGAGTGGATTTGAGCCGAAAACACTTCAAGCTGGTCCAGCACTGAATCGGCTATGGATTGGACCAGCTTGCGCCGTCGGTGTGATGAGGCGAGCCGCTGGATGGCTGTCGCGACGGCCTTCAGCCTGGTGGTATCAACTGCGCTCTGCACGATCACGATGGTGCTTTTCCTCGTGTTTTGGATCGCAAGCGGGGGATATCGGGCGAAGCTTGCCCGGATCCAGGCGCAACCGATCGCGCTTTGGTCCTCAGCTCTATTGCTGATGCTGATGCTCGGTGTTGTCTACTCCTCCGCCAGCCTTGACCAGGCCCTTGAAACGCTGCGCGCCTATCGCAAGCTTCTATATATCCCGTTGTTGCTCACGGTGTTAAACGAAGAACAATGGCAACGTCGCGGCTATTACGCTTTTCTCGCCGCCATGGGGCTTACCCTCATCCTGTCCTATTGCAAGCTCCTTGGTTGGCCCCCCTTGGGACCGCCAATGCAGGAATACACGGTGTTCAAGGGACGCATCGCCCATGGGTTGCTAATGGCTTACGCGACCTATCTGTGGGCCGAGCACTTCATGCAGCAAGGGGATTGGCACTGGCTATGGGGGATCCTGGCGGCCCTGGGTCTGGTCAATCTACTGCTGATGATAGGCGGGAGAACCGGGCATCTCGTGTTTTTCGCCCTAATCGTGCTCTTCATGTATCGCCATTGGCGTTGGCAAGGCCTGCTCGCCTCGGGGCTTGTTGTCGTGGGGCTGGTTCTCGTCGCTAGCTATACTTCCGACATTTTTCGGGCGCGGATGGAAGAAATGGTGAACGACCTTAAAAGGCCCGAGGCCAAGGTGATCACTTCCAGCCTTGTGCGGCTCGAATTTTATAGTAATACCTTGGAGCTCATCATGCGCCATCCCGTACTAGGTGGCGGCACAGGGAGCTTTATTCCCGAATATGCTGAGCTTACAAAAGAGAAGGCTCTCTATCCCACCAACAATCCTCACAACGAATTCCTGCTCATCACCACTCAGGTTGGCCTCCTCGGATTGGTGCTCTTGCTAATGCTGGGCTATCGCCAGTGGCGCATGAGCTATGGACTCAGGCCCGAGTATATGGCGGCCGCGCAAGGGCTGGTCGTCACCATGGCAGTCGGTAGCCTCTTCAATTCTTTGCTATTGGATTTTACCGAAGGGCATTTTTATGCCTTGCTAACGGGCGTTTGTTACGGGCGCTACAAAAGCAAGTGACCCAATTAAGGCTATCCAGTGGTGTATGAGGCGTTTCAGGCGGCTGTCCTGCCGATATGCGGCGTACTTCGCTGAGAGTTTGTGAAAAAACCTACTGCGCTCGGGATCTCGCGTTCCGGCGGTGCTCGGAATCCTCATGTATTTCAACCTACACTCCGGTTGCTCGTCCCATCCTTGGGACTCGCCCCTGCGGGGCTTGCGCTCCGTTTCGCTCCCGGCGAAACCGTCCTGCGCTCCGGCGGGACGCGACCTCCCCACGCTCGCGACGGTTTTTTTTACTCTGAGGCTCATACCACGAGTGCCAGCGACGCGACGGCGAAAACGCCGTCGCTGGGCCTGGCCACCGGGTCCCGGATCCAATACAGAGGAACCCGGCCGTAGAAAGATGCCCACTGGGTGAACGTGCTTGGGGGACCCACCAACCGGTCGCAGGCGGCCAGGGCGTAGAGATCCTCAATCGCGACACCGCTCCCGAGTGTGACCGGCAGGTCGGGGAAGTCCGTGAGCCGGAGGGCCGCGTCGGAGCATACCAGAAACCCCACGCGCTCGCTGCGTGCCTGCAGTGCGGCCATGAACTCCCGGTAGCGATCGACAGGATAGAAATAGCGCCCCGCCATATAGTCGACGTAGTCGCCGTGGCGTACGTGAACCCCGATGAGCAGACTACACCCCTGCCGTGCGGCCGCCACCCGCGCCGCCACGGCGGCCCGATGCGCGGTTGTGGGCGTGAAGTAGGCGCGGATCCGGTCGGCGTGTCTCGTGACCCCGACCGTGTCCCGGAACTCCCAGCCCCGCAACAGGGTGATGCGCGTCTCCCGGATCTGCTCGTACACGGGCGAGGCGGTAAGTTCCATGCCGTGGGGCCCGACGGGGCTTTCGATGCCACGGATCCAGGGGGCGAATCCGGGGACCCGGTTCACGGGGCGCGAGAGCTGGAAGGCCATGTGGTAGAGCAGCCGCGTAAAGCGCAGGGTGCCGTAGACCGTATCACGGCCGCGGGACGGGCGCCGCGGCGGGGGCGGCGGATAGGGGCAGAGCAGGGTATCGCGGGTGGACTCGAACAGCGCGGCATAAGTCTGGAAGGCCGGGTTGAGGACCTTGCAGCCGTGCTCCTCTGCGAAGGCGATGACATTGGCAAAGAGGACGATGCGGTTGGCGAGCCGGCCGGTGCGAAGCGCCACCACCAGCCACTTGCGCTGAGGGAATCTAGGCATATGCATAATCCGCGAAATCGATCAATCGCTCCGGGAGGTTGACGGGAGCCCTGAAGCATACTTGCACAGTCGAATAGTGCAAGCTCGATCACGATTGTCCAGACTATCTTTGGCATCCCGGGGGAACCACATCAGACCTGAATCATTGTTCTTCCCGGCGGCGGCCAGGACAGCGCCGACAACTCATTGCTTCTCTCTTAGCCATGCGCAGCTACCATGATTCTCAGACCGGCGAGCAGCATGAAACCCGAGCTACGCAATGTTTTTAACAGAACGATATACTAGGCAGGGAAAGGTCATGCGGCGAAGGGCCCGCGGAGATCCCAAAGGCCACGGGGTCCGTACCTGAACAACGACGATGAATAGCTTGAGCGTCATCATCATCACAAAGAATGAAAGCACCGATATCCGTGCCTGTCTTGATTCGGTGCGCTGGGCCGACGAGATCGTGGTGGTGGATGGTGGTAGCCGGGACGATACGGTCACCATCTGCCGCGAATACACCGACAGGGTTTACATTTGTGCAGATTGGTCCGGATTCGGCCCTCAGAAGAATCGGGCCTTGAGCTACGCCACCGGCGAATGGGTTCTGTCGGTGGACGCGGATGAGCGTGTATCGCCCGCGCTGCGAAAAGAGATCGAACACGCGATGGTCTCGGAGCGCTGTGTCGGCTATGAAATCCCACGGCGGTCCAGCTACTGCGGCCGGGCGCTTCGCCATGGCGGATGGTGGCCTGATTACGTGACTCGTTTATTCAGGCGAGGCACTGCCCGATTCAGCGACGATCTGGTGCACGAACGCTTGCTCGTAAACGGCGCCACGGGAACGCTGTCCCAACCTTTGTTACATACTACTTACCGGGACCTGGAAGAAGTATTGGCAAAAATCAACGAGTACTCTAGCGCCGCCGCATTAATCATGCACGGACAAAAGAAAACGGCAGGGTTGGCTACCGCGATCCTTCACGGACTTTGGTCTTTTATGCGTACATACTTCCTTCGCTGCGGATTCCTGGATGGAAAGGAGGGCTTCATGCTGGCGGTATCGAACGCCGAGAATTCGTATTACCGCTATGTGAAGTTGATGCTCATGGCAAAAAAATAAAGTTGTAGATGTAATCTTTCCCCTCGGCCTCGCGATTGGCCAAAACGTCAAGGTCCTCGATTGACGTCAGTTTTTTTCTCGAAAAAA
>JBOIDH010000248.1:0-4264 GCA_050740495.1 Gammaproteobacteria bacterium
GGGGTACGCACAGGCGTCCCCAGATCTAAACCCAGCTACGCGCTCAACTCAAGTCGTTGGGCGTGTTGCGGCAAACTGTTGAGAGGTACGCTTATCATATGAACATTGAAGAATTAGAAGCTGCTGTCGCGCATCTACTCCCGTCCGATCTTGCTCGCTTTTCGCAGTGGTTTGAGGAGTTCATGGCGGACCAGTGGGATAGGAAGATTGAATCTGACATCCTCGCGGGTCGCTGCACTCCGCTTTGAATCATTTCGCTTCGCCAGAGTTCTGGTTCCATTACCGCCAGCTACCCGATGACACGCAACAATTGGCGGACTCCCAAGTTGGGTGCTATTCGATCATCAGGAGCGCCGCGGCCACGTTACGATCTTCGGATAACAAAATAACGTAGCTGCGGCAAGCGGCCGCCGTATCCATCACTTCAAAGCCGATGCCCGCGCTTAATAGACTGGCGGCGATCTCCGCGGGTGGAAAACGCAACCGCGTTCCGGTTCCGAAGAGGACGATTTCGGGCTTGAGCTGGTCGATCGCGGTGAAGTGCTCGAGCAGCACCTCATCGAAGCGTTGGGGCGGCCAGTCACGGAGAAGTTGCGTAGGCGTGATGATGAAGCTTTGCGTCAGGGTCTCCTCGTTGACCACGATGGCGCCCCGCCGATAGGAGCGGATGGCATAAGCGCCGGGATGACTCTGGAGATCAATCCGCATCGGGATCCTCGGCGGGATCGTCACTCACACCGGTGCCGGCCGCTTATTGAGCTTGCGTTGTAGCGTACGCCGGTGCATTCCCAGACGCCGGGCACCTTCGGAGACGTTGCCTCCGCACTCGACCATAACACGCTGAATGTGCTCCCACTCAATGCGGTCCATCGAGATCGGATGCGGCGCGGCCTTGGCGCGGGTATTGCCGTTGTCGCGGTGGAAGGCCGCCATGATCTCATCGGCGTCGGTGGGCTTGGTGAGGTAGTAGGTAGCGCCGAGCTTTATGGCCTCGACGGCCGTGGTAATGCTGGCATAACCCGTGAGCACGACAATCTTCATCTCGGGATCTTGCGCCCGGAGATGGGCCACCAGCTCGAGCCCCGAGGGACCGGGCATACGCAGATCGACCACGGCATAGCCGGGCGCATGCTGTTCGGCCAACCGTAGACCGTCCTCGACGTTGTGAGCAATGAAGGTATCGAAGCCCCGGCGGGCCAGCGCATCGCCCAGAACCTCGCAAAACGCGGGATCATCGTCCACCAGTATGAGAGCAGGCGCCGGAATTTCGTGCATGGTATCGATCATAACGGCTTCGCGGTCATTAAGGGAGTGAGCGGTAAGCCGATTTTGACGCATACACCGGAAGGACTCCGCTCCTGAAGATCGAGCGTGCCGCCCAGCCGTTCGAGCGTTGTGCGCGCGAGATACAAGCCAAGGCCCAAGCCCTTTCCCGCGGGTTTGGTGGTTACGAAGGGTTTCCCGATGTGCTCGCGCAAGGTTTCGGGCAGGCCGGCGCCATCGTCGTAGACCGTGACCTCGAGTCGATCGTTGGTCCATATGGCCTCTACCGCCACGGTTTGCGCCGCCGCATCGGCGGCGTTGTTGAGCACATTGAGAAGAGCCTGTGTGAGGGTTCGATCGGCGATGATTTGCGCTGCCGGCTGAGGTCCGGAACGCTTCACCCGCGGCGCGAGCCCGGGATGCAGATCACGCCATTCGCCGATCAGATCATCGAGATAGCGGTCCAGATAAACGGGCCGCCCCGCGTCGGCTTGGGCCGCGCCCGAGCGCGCCGCCATGCTCGACAGAATCCCTTTACAGCGCATCACCTGGCTGCGCAATAGCTGAAGTTTTTCCTTGAGCGTCTCGTTGTCTTCATAGTCGTGTTCCAATTCCTTGGCCAAGATGGCGATCGTCGCGAGCGGGGTCCCGAGCTCGTGCGCCGTTCCGGTGGCCAGCGAGCCCAAGGCCGCGAGTTGGCCGCCTTCGAGCGCTTTTTCCCGGGCCTGCGCAAGATCCCGATCGTGTTGGCGCAAGGTGGAGCCCATGCGCGCCACGAAATACGCTACGACCATGGCGCTCATTAGAAACCCGAGCCACATCCCCCAGACATGGAAGGTAAACTCATGTCCGATCTGGGTGCTCTCCGGAGGATGGACTTCGACGAAAAGCGGGTGCACATGAACGAACAAAAGCCCGGTGTAAAAGAGCGCCGCCTCGGCAGCAATGATCCAGGTGTAGCGGCGCGGCAACAGGGCCGCGGCGACGATGACGGGCAAAAGTAGCAAGGATGCGAATGGGTTAGCCGATCCTCCTGTAAACAATAACAGCACCGCCAGCCCGAGGACATCGACGAGAAGCTGTGTCAGGATGCCGCGCTCCGAAACCCGAATCCCCGATTGAAGGGTGCGCCAACTGAAAAACGTGAAACCGCCGAGAGCGATGATTACAATCGCCACGGGCAGTATCGAGGGCGGCGTCGCCAGGATATAATGCGCGGCAATGGCCGCGGCGAGTTGCCCGCAGATCACGACCACCCGTACCAGCAACAAGTACTGAAGGCAGAGCTTCGACAGCGCGCTGTCGCGGGGGGCTGGATCGGCGTTCGCGTCTGTAAGCATCTTTGGAGTCCGGAAACCGGTGCGCCGCGGCCGTTCTGGAGCTGCTGTCAGACCGCACAATGTTATTCTAGCATTGCCGTTGCGAGAAACCTTATCCGGACAACGAGCCGATTCCCTGGCAACCATGAGCAACGAACCTCAGCGCCTTGGCAAATACCGTATCGTGAGGGAGCTATCCCGCAACAGTTCAGCGGCGGTTTTCCTTGCCCAAGATCCCTACGTCGATCGCCCGGTCGCGCTCAAGGTTCCCGCGGCGAGTATTGCGGAGGCTGCTCCGGAGGAAACCCGGAATCGATTTTTTATCGAGGCGCAAACAACCGCGGCGTTGCGTCATCCCAACATCGTGCAAGTATTCGACGCCGGAATCGAGGGTGATACCTGTTATATCGCGATGGAGTACATCATGGAAGGGGCGACGCTTAAAGCGCATTGTACGCCGGACTGTCTGTTGCCGGTGGAGCGTGTCGTCGAGCTTATTTTTAGATGTGCGAAAGCCCTGGATCATGCGCACGCGAAGGGGGTGTTACACCGCGACATCAAGCCTACCAATCTCTTATTGACCCCCGAGGGCGAGGTCAAGATCGGCGATTTCGGTATCGCTTACATCAACCGCGGCAACAGCACCGATGGCCTGACGCTCAGCTTCGCGGGCTCGCCGGGCTATATGTCGCCCGAGCAGGTCCAAGAGGAGCCCATCTCGGGCCAAACCGATCTCTTTTCCCTGGGCGTGGTCATGTATGAAATGCTGACCGGCCGGCACCCCTTTTACGCCCAGCGTTTCTCGGAGGTGATCCATCGCGTCGTTAACGAAGATCCCGCGCCGATGAGCGCACACCGGCCCGATACCTCCCCCGTCCTGGAACGCATCGTCGCGCGTGCGCTCGAAAAAGCGCCGGCGAAGCGCTATAAACGCGGCCTCGATTTGGCTTCGGATCTCGCGGCGATCTTCGGATCGCTATGGGTGCCCGCACGCGACATATCGCTGAGCGAGCGCTTTCACGAGCTGCGGCGGCTCGCGTTTTTTTCCGAGTTTAGCGATGAAGAACTGTGGACGATTGTCCGCGGCAGTATCCGCCAAGAGTTCTCGGACGATGAGCCGATACTGACCGGCGGCGAGATCGAGGATGCGTTCTATATCATCGTGGACGGCAGCGCCGTCGTAGTGCACGCGAAAAAGAAAATGGCCCTGCTCAACGAAGGCGGTTGCTTCGGGGAAATCGGCAAGATCACCGAGGGCGCACGGGCGGCGGCGATCATAGCGAACCGCCATTGTTCGGTGCTCAAGATCAACGAAACGATGCTGGAGCAGTTATCATCGGAGTGCCAACTGCGTTTTTACCGGTTGTTTATGAAGAGCGTGCTCCAGCGTTTGGCAAGCGTGACGGAATTCGCGCTGAAGCATCTGGGGTAAAAAAATCACTGGCATTTGCAATGGCCCCGCGACTCCCGCGAACCGTCGTCGTCCTAGGTCTGGTCGCATTCCTAAACGACGCCGCGAGCGAGATGATCACGCCGCTCCTGCCGGTTTTTCTGGTGACCACGCTCGGCGCGGGCCCTGCAATCGTCGGTTTGATCGAGGGCCTCGCCGAGTCGCTGTCGAGCATCCTCAAGCTCGTGTCCGGGTGGCTCGTGGATCGGGGCTGGAGCGCGAGGCGCCTGGT
>JBOIDH010000249.1:0-4240 GCA_050740495.1 Gammaproteobacteria bacterium
TCGTTACACGTACGCCGCGCCAAACCCGTGCCTGCGGAAAACCTCCATATCACGCTCCTCTTCTTAGGCTCTGTTACGGCGCAAACACGGACCTGTGCCGAGGCGATAGCCGAGGGGATCGCGGGACACCCGTTCGAGCTGCGACTCGATCAAATCGGCTTCTGGCCTCGATCCGGGATCCTTTGGCTCGGTGCGCGCGAGTTGCCGGAGAGTCTCGCTGCTTTGGTTCGGGATCTACACCTGGGGATCGCCGGCTGTGGCATTGATCTCGATGCGCGTCCGTTCGAACCCCATGTGACTTTGATGCGCAAGGCGCTCGTGGTCCGGCGCGAATGGCCGCTTGTTGCTGTCGCCTGGCGCGTCGATGATTTTGCCTTGGTCGAGTCCAAAACCAATCCCGACGGGTCGCGTTATCAAGTGCTTAGGAGTTGGCGGCTCGGCGCTGATTCACGTAGAGCGCAAGCCGCGTACCCTTAAGCGCGCCAAGCGCAAAGCGATGTGGTAAGCTTTTTTCTGACTAACCCTTAGATAGCTTACGCGCGCCGGAGGACGGAAAATCAATGGATGAGAATCGAAAAAAGGCACTGGGAATGGCCTTGAGCCAGATCGAGAAGCAGTTCGGAAAGGGATCAGTTATGCGCATGGGTGATGTGCAAGCGGTTCGCGACGTTGAGACCGTCTCTTCGGGATCGCTTGGGCTCGATATCGCGCTTGGTATCGGGGGTCTCCCGCGCGGCCGGATCGTAGAAATCTACGGTCCGGAATCCTCGGGCAAGACCACCTTGGCCTTGCACGCGGTGGCCGAGATACAGCGGTGCGGGGGCACCGCCGCCTTTGTGGATGCCGAGCATGCCTTGGACCCGAACTACGCGGGAAAAGTCGGGGTCAAGATCGATGATCTGCTGGTCTCGCAACCGGACACCGGCGAGCAGGCACTCGAGATCACGGACATGCTGGTGCGTTCGGGGGCGGTCGATTGCATCGTGATCGACTCGGTCGCGGCGCTGACGCCGAAGGCCGAGATCGAGGGTGAGATGGGCGATACGCATGTGGGTTTGCAAGCGCGCCTCATGTCGCAAGCCTTGCGCAAACTGACCGGCAACATCAAGCGTGCCAATGGCTTGGTGATTTTCATCAACCAAATCCGCATGAAAATCGGCGTCATGTTCGGCAACCCGGAGACCACGACCGGGGGCAACGCCCTCAAGTTCTACGCCTCGGTTCGGCTCGACATCCGGCGCATCGGTTCCATCAAACGCGATGAGGAGATCGTCGGCAACGAGACCCGCGTCAAGGTTGTGAAAAACAAATTGGCGCCCCCCTTCAAAGAGGCGATCTTCGATATTCTGTACGGCGAGGGTGTCTCGCGCGCCGGAGAGGTGGTGGACCTCGGTGTCGCGGGCGGGATCATCGAGAAGACCGGCGCCTGGTACAGCTACCGGGGCGAGCGCATCGGGCAGGGAAAGGAGAATGCCCGGACCTTTCTCAAGGAACATCCCGATAAAGCGGCCGGAATCGAGCAGGCAATCCGCGCGAAGTTCCTGCCGGGTAATGCGGAACGCAGCCCGGTGGCCGAGGAGGCGCGGGCCTGAAGGACACAGCGCGCCGGTATGCTCTCAGTCTTCTCGCGCGACGCGAATACAGCCGCAAGGAGCTCGCGGCGCGGCTTACGCGGTGCGGCAGCCCGGAGGATCTCGCGCAGCAGGTCTCGCGCGAGTTCGCCGCTGCGGGCTGGCAGAGCGATGAGCGCTTTGCGGGCGCCTTTGTCGCGTCGACAACCGAACGCGGATACGGTCCCTTGCGGATCATTGCCGAGCTGAGGCAACGCGGCATCGACGCGGAGATCATCGCGGGATCAATCCGGACCGGGGACCCGTGCTGGGAAGAACGTATGCTTCAAGCCAGAGCCAGACACTTTGGCACGCGACTACCTGTGGATAGGAAGGAGCGGGCGCGCCAAGCACGCTACTTGGTAAACCGTGGATTTCTTCCGGAGCAGGTTCGGCGCGCGTTAGATTTAGACGATTGAATCCTAACCACACATATTTGAAATTTGAGGTACCACTCCAAGGTCCCTGTCCTTCCGGGACAGGATTGGCTTTTCTCCCTCTCCCTCCGGGAGAGGGTTGGGGTGAGGGGATTTGATTCCCCTCATCCTAACCTTCTCCCGGAGGGAGAAGGGACTTCCAGGTTTGTTGAAGTCGGTCTGTATAACATTGGTTGCGTGAGATATGTCGATAAAGAGCAGCGCCGAGATCCGGCGGGCATTTCTGGATTTCTTTAGCGCGCGCGAGCATACGATTGTTCCCAGTTCACCGCTGGTGCCGGCCAGCGATCCGACGCTCTTGTTCACCAATGCCGGTATGGTGCAATTCAAGAATGTCTTCTTGGGGCGCGAGCAGTACCCCTTTCAGCGCGCCGCTTCCTGCCAGGCATGCGTGCGCGCCGGCGGTAAGCACAACGATCTCGAGAACGTCGGTTACACCGCGCGCCACCATACCTTTTTCGAGATGCTTGGAAACTTCAGCTTCGGTGATTATTTCAAACGCGAGGCGATTCACTACGCCTGGGAGTTTTTAACCGAGGCCTTGGGCATCGACCCCGCAAGGCTCTGGATCACGGTTTACCAGGACGACGACGAGGCGGCCTCGGTCTGGCTCGATGAGATCCGCGTCGATAAGCGCCGCCTGTCGCGCTGCGGAGAACAAGACAACTTCTGGACCATGGGCGCGACCGGCCCCTGTGGTCCCTGCTCGGAGATCTTTTTCGACCACGGCGCGGCGATCGCGGGCGGGCCGCCCGGAAGCCAGGAGCAGAATGGGGATCGCTATGTGGAGATTTGGAACCTGGTATTTACCCAGTATGACCGCGATGCCAGCGGACGCTTGCACCCGATCCCGCATCCCTCGGTCGATACCGGGATGGGCTTGGAGCGCATCGCCGCCGTCATGCAAGGGGTCCACAGTAACTACGACATCGATGTGTTCCGCGCCTTGACGGGCGCGGTCATCGCTTTAGTCAGCGACAAGGACGCCGTGCACCGGACCTCCGTTCAGGCGATTGCCGATCACATCCGTTCCTGCGCCTTCGTCGCCGCGGAGGGCGTGGTCCCCTCCAATGAAGGCCGGGGTTACGTGCTCCGGCGCATCATCCGCCGGGCCATTCGGCACGGGCATCGGCTCGGGTTACGAGAACCTTTCTTTCACCGGCTGGTAGCGGTGCTCGCAACCGAGATGGGTGCGGTTTATCCGAGATTGCCGGAGGGGCGAGCTGCCATCGAGCGGGTTCTGAAAGATGAAGAGGAGCGCTTTGCCGAAACGCTCGATCTCGGCCTCAAGCTTCTTGAACGCTCGATCGCCGATCTTCGCGGGACCGTGATCCCGGGGCGCGACGTTTTTCAACTGTATGATACCTACGGTTTCCCGGTCGATCTCACCGCCGACATCGCGCGTGAGCGCGGTTTGACCTTGGACATGGAGGGATTCGAGCGGGAGATGGAGCAACAGCGCGAACGGGCACGGGCGGCCAGCCAGTTCGGGCAGCCGGGGGCGATAGAGGCGCTCTTGCCCGCACTTGCGGCCGATGATCCCCTGCGCGTCTCGGGCAGCGAGTTTACCGGTTACGCGGGGGTAAAGAGTGAGTCCCGTGTCGTGGCGCTGTATCGGCAAGGGGAGCGGGTTCCCGCGCTGCAAGCCGGAGAACAGGGGGCCGTGGTGCTCGATAGAACACCGTTTTATGCCGAAGCCGGCGGCCAAGTGGGTGATACTGGGGATCTATGCGCGCGCGAGGGCCTGTTTCGCGTCTCGGATACCCAGAGACGGGGTGGCGCCACTCTGCACCTCGGATCGCTTACGAGGGGAATCATAAAAGAAGGTGAGTCCGTTCACGCGCAGGTCGATCCGGCTTTACGCTGCGCCACGGCGCTAAATCATTCCGCGACGCATCTGTTGCACGCGGCCTTGCGGCAAGTTCTGGGCACGCATGTCATACAAAAGGGCTCGTTAGTGGCGCCCGAGCGCTTGCGTTTCGATTTCTCACACACGGGGCCGCTCGAGTCCGATGAGTTGCGTCAGGTGGAGCGCTTGGTCAACGGCGAGATCCGCGCCAATCGCAAGGTCGAGACCCAGATCATGCCCGTGGGCCAGGCGCTTGAGAGCGGCGCCCTGGCGCTTTTCGGGGAGAAATACGAGGAGCAGGTGCGGGTGCTCAAGATAGGGGATTTCTCGGTCGAGCTATGCGG
>JBOIDH010000250.1:0-4234 GCA_050740495.1 Gammaproteobacteria bacterium
TGGCGATTGTTGGGCGCGTAGTGTGCCTGCACTACGCCAAAGGGAGCGCAAATGCCCCCTGAGCGATGAAAAGCGCGCCTCACGGCCCGTTTCGTCCGAAATCGATTCGTATGCACGCCGCACAACCCATTTTTGATTACAGAGGTTCCCTAGATTGCCTGTCAGCGGCCCCGCAATGCAAGCGCTTGCAATTGAGGCGCATACCCCGAAAATAGCGGTCAACAACACCCGCAATAGTACCGCACGCGATGAATGAACGCGGCCAGATAGCCGGCACGACAGATTCCGTGCCGAGATCAAGCTGATCGTCCAATTTCTGCCGCGCCCGTTGAACCGGCTCGCGCGGGCGGCAAACCGGGAGGCGCACCGTTACGTGGGCGACTGCGCGCGGCGACTGGGCTTAAGTCGCCGCGCGTTTCTCAAATCGCTCTGCGGCGCCGCTACCATGCTACTCTGCCTAAACCAGGTATTCGCGCGTGCTGGCCGGGGCGGCGGATCCTTCGTCATCCCGCCGGCCGCCGCCTTTGAGCCGGCCGCGGCCGAAGCCGTGCTCAGCGGCCGCGACTTCATCTTCGACATTCAGGCCCACCATGTGAATCCGCACGGGGCCTGGCGCAGGCTCACCAACCGCTGGACCTATATTTTGCGTTTCTTTCCGCAGGCCCGCTGCGGCGACGGCGCGATCGAATGCTTCTCGGCCGAGCACTTCATCCGCGAGGTATTCATCGACAGCGACACCGATATGGCGGTGCTGTCCGCGGTGCCGGCCGCGCCTGAAGACAACCCCCTGTCCACGGAAGAAGCCGCGGCCACGCGCGCGCTGGCCGAAGCGATCGACGGCAGCCCGCGGTTGCTGATCCACGGCCTGGTACATCCCAATCTTCCGGGCGCGCTCGAGGCCATGCAGCGGCAGAAGGAGGAATACCGGGTCGCCGCCTGGAAGACGTACACCCAGTGGGGACCGGGAGGCACGGGCTACTGGCTGGACGACGAACAATACGGCATTCCGTTCATCGAGCGGGCGCGCGCGCTCAAGGTGCCGATCATCTGTGTGCACAAAGGGATCCCCCTGTTCGGTCTGCCTTATGAACACTCCACCTGCCGCGACATCGGCGTCGTGGCGCGCAAGTACCCGGACGTGCGCTTCATCGTGTACCACTCCGGATATGAACCCGATCAGCGAGAAGGGCCTTATGATCCGGGAAAGGTCAAGGGCGGCGTGGATACACTGATCAAATCGCTTAAGGACAACGAGATCCCGCCGAACAGCAATGTCTACGCAGAGCTCGGCACCACCTGGCGCAGCGTCCTACGCGATCCCGATCAGGCGGCGCACCTGCTCGGAAAATTAGTCACATACGTTGGCGAGGATAACGTGCTGTGGGGCACGGACTCGATCTGGTACGGCAGCCCGCAAGATCAGATCTTGGCGTTTCGCAGCTTCGAGATAGCCGCGGAGTTCCAAGAGCGTTGGGGCTATCCGGCGCTCACGCCGGAATTGAAACGCAAGGTTTTCGGCATGAACGCGGCACGCGTCTATGGTGTCTCGCCAGAGACGATCCGACGCGTGCGTCACAAGGACCGGGTCGCGCAGGTCAAGGCGGACTATTTGAACGATCCCGATCCGAGTTTTCTGACCAATGGCCCGCGCTCGCGCAGGGAGTTCCTGCTATTGCACCGTCTGAACGGCGGAAAACCATAACTACTGCGAAGGGCATTCATCTAGGGTGAAGCGGGATCCGTACTCGCGCCAGCGGACAACAGCCTACAGGGTCCGCTCGAGCGAGCAGGATGTACATGCGTGCAAGCCGCTGCGTGATCCGGGTGGTAGTTCGCGACGATGTCGATGGGTTTTCTGGTCTCGCCGGCAGTTGGTCTAGGGCGCGCGCGGAACGATGCCTACCGCGAGACCTACTCAACTGGGTCTCGGAATCACGCTGCTTTTCGTGAGCCTTTTGATCCAACCGATCGACTTCGGCAATAACTGGCCGAGAAGAACGGGAAAACGACGAAGGTCGGACCGGTGATCGATGGCGGCGCGATCGATCGTAGAGCTTCCTGCGCCCCTGCGTGCCCCTGCGTTGCGGCCTGCCGGTACCACTTGACCGCCTCATACGTATACGGCGAAACCAGGTCGGATCGCAGTAACTCATGAAGTCGTAGGTGGTGGCGGGGTCGAAGACTGTGCCATTGACCATGTCAAAGCCGTACTCGCCGATGCTCCCAGAGGGGTAGCCGTCGTAAGTCGGGTAGTTGGCATCGGCGTCGCCGACCCCGCAGGGTGCGTGGTATCGGCCGCAAGTGTGGCCAATCTCCTGCGCCATCGTCGAGCCGGCGAACACCGCTCTTGCAGCGCGGCCGTCGCCGACACCCCAGCCGCCAAAGCCGCTCTAATTAGGCCCGGTTATCGAACAGGGCGTAGTACTTGACCACCGATGGATGCCGTTCGGCCGCCTTGATCCGGTCGATGATCGTGAAGATCGACCCTGTTGTGCCGGTGGCGCCAGACGAAATGTCGAAGAAGCTGGTGAAATCGCCGTCGTACAGTTCCTCCGATTCGGCGACGATGTCGATGCCTGAGATCGGATAGGTCCTGAGCACGTACTGCGCCGTCGTCGAGAAATCGTCGAAGCTCGGCGCCGGGACATCGAGGGCGCGCGCGGCGTTGGCATCGCGGATTCGGATCAGGCGCATCTTGAGCGGCAGGGCTCTCGAGAACTGCAGCGTGCCGGTGACGGAAGGGCTGGTGTATGTGGCTTCGCCCGGATGACCCGGATCGAACACCGTGAGCCGGGTCTCCAGCGTGCCCTGGCAGCGGTCGGCGGGAATGCGAAAGTTGAGGGTGTGTTCAGCTTGCCGACGTATGATGGCGGTCGCCCGGCGCGCGGCGACAGGCGCGTTATAGGGTGTGATCGGCACATCCCAGAAAGCGCTGCCAGCCTGGCGGGACTCCAGTACGCCGCCGAGCTCGATGACGCTAGGAGTGCCGATGGTGACGTCGACGTAGACTCGCAGCACGGTCGTCTTTCCGGCGATCAGTCGGATGTCGTTCTCCAGGCAGGATGTCTGACCGGGACGATCCGGACAGGGCGCGAGCGGGGGGCGGAAGAACTGGGTCGCCTGCGTTTGCTCGATCCCGGTGATCGTGATCGATGGCGGCCGCGTGCGACGCTCTTCCAGACAGGCGCCCAGCCGCCGCTGGACCACGCGTTCTTCTTGCCGTAGGTCTGCGATGATGTTGCCGGCCGATGCCGCCCGCTGCTCATATTCCTCGGCTTGCGGGCCAGTGCCGAAGTGGGCGGCAAGTTGCTCGAACGAGTCCTTCATAACCTGCCATGATTCGATCCGGGCCCTAAGAACGTCAAGTTCAGCTTGCAGGGCGTCACAATTGTCTTCGACTCCATTCATGAAGCTTTCCTCCAAGAAGCTTTCCTCCAAGGTTAGTCCAACGGGCGTCGGTGTCCTGCCGGCGCTTGGCGGGTTGTCGGCATCTTCCACAGAGGCATGTTTCCTCCTCAATCGCTTACTTCATTGGTTTAGTGCTCATTGTCCTATGTATATGTGTATAGTGCTACCTGAAACGCCCAACGGTCGGCATCAGGGGGCGCCGGCACCGCGCCAGCAACGCAAAACAATGCTGACCTCTCTTCGAGAGAGAGGCCGCTAGACTTGCCCTCTTCGGATCTTTTCGAAAGCTCTCAATGATCCCTTTTTCGTGGCTGGGGTACGGTTTCTATTCATCGTTAGTCTCGGTTGATATTCCACCGCACGAGCGATATCCGCTATCCTGGGAACGCTTATAGCGCTATCGATCCGCAGTTCCCGCACCTCATCCCCGCAAAACGATAATCGCCAAAAATTCCGACCCGACAAAACCCTAAAGTTGAGATAGCAGCTTGTCATACTTCGCATGCGAACCGATCCAAAACCACACAACGCCACTATCATCGTACTGGCGATTGACGCCAAGGACGAGCGGGCTGTTCAATGGTATGAAGGATATCGGGGCATTGAACCTATTCGATTCACCTCGACAGCTGGTGTTACCGCTTGCCACGATTGCGGCTGCAATTGGGCGGGGGCGACGCAGATGAGGTAGTCTACCACGAACATCTCTTAGTCGCTTAGTCACGAAATCTTGGGTAAATCGGCAAAAAAAGTTTACACAGGTGTCTAGCAGAGCGAGGGCTGGACCACGAATTCTCGGATTGCCAGCACGGTAGCGATGATTCGG
>JBOIDH010000251.1:0-4210 GCA_050740495.1 Gammaproteobacteria bacterium
TCAAGTTCCGCATCGGTTTTGGCTGCTGTCGACAGGCGTGCATTGAGTGGTCAGGATAGTTAAACGGTGACTTCAGCTCGGTTAGTGTTTCTGACCACCCTGCAGGCTGTCCTGACAGGGTCCGCTTGCGCGGGATTGGTCTTGGGCACCACCCCTCGATCCTGACATGGCCCTACTATGGGGCCTGGTGGGTTCCAGCTGTTGTGGAGGTCCCACCATCAGGGAACATCAACTGGCCTGTCTTTGTGGCCTTGGTTACACCTCCTTTCTCTGACTGCTAAGTGCTGATCGCAATGATCCGTTCGTCTCCGTCCATAACGCTCCTGCTCATCGAACCGTCCCTTGTCTGTTTCCTTGCCGTTCCCAACACACGAGCTTCCTCTTGACATCCATAACCGATACCGGTCATCTCTGTTGCTGAGTCCGTCGCTTACTCCTGTTGACTTCCATCATCCATACACCATCACTTTCCCTTCCGTTAGCTTTTCCCGCTAAACAGCTCCTTCACGAATCGCCGAACCGCATCCTTCTTCTGTTCCAATCCTTGATTTCCCTGCTCGATCAGCGCCGATACGATTAATGCTGCATCCGGTCGGTATCCTTTCAGCTCCTCGCGAATCTCCTGTCCCACTTCCATAGCCATCGCATAAGCTTTCTCCGTGATCCGCACCTTACGCATCCCATCCTCGATCCTCGGTAGCTTCTCCAGTTTCCCTTTCCGGTAAGCATACAGCTCTCCCTCTTCCAACTCTCCTTCTGCTGCTCCGGTTCTCGTTCCCGTCTGCTTCATTCCCGTGATTTCCGTTCTTGCCTTAAGCACATCGGTCTCCGGTTTCTTTCCATCGCCACTTGAGCTAAACATAATCAACGTACCTCCTTTCGATCAGTGGCCTAAACACATGAACTATCCTTCTCGCTCCAGTTTCAACCATTTCTTGATCTCTGGTTCGGTATCCACCCTTGACTACAAAAATCCTCTCTGTAAACAAACTCCAGATTTTTCCGTTTCCATACACGTTCCTACATGCCTGACTCCAATGCCTTCGTTCCTGCAAAACCAACACGCCTTAAAGAGCACAGTGACACGTATAGGTCTCGTATCTCTTCACGCGTCCGTCATTTCGTCCTTCGTCAATTCCTCTCCGTTTTACAGCTCTCGGTTCGCATTGCATCTTCTGGAAAAGCCACAGTCTGTCTGTTGATCACAAAAATACCTGTGTCCATCGTTTTCCTGCGTGATCTACAATCCGTTTTTACGTCCCAACTATCTGTTAACCAATCCCACAATTCCTGCTTCGTGATCCAGTTCCTTGTCCGTACACAGTCTCAACCATGTGGTTTTAGCCTGTTGCTATCCAATCACTGCTCTATCGTCGTTTCTCCGATCTATGCGTGTGTCACTCGGAATATCCTTCGCTTGCTCCACAATATCGACCATCGATCTATCCGGTCAGAATTACCTCGCTCATTGGTCCACTATTTCTCGTTACGGTCACCTCTCGATCGACGTTCCTCACTGGTGTCCACGTTCCATTCCCAATACACAATGCTCTGTATCCTCAATCTAAAAAACTGTATCCACAGCCTGTATCTCTGCTTTCGCTAAAGAAATCCCACTTTGAGCGGTTGGGCTCCGCATCACCCATAGAGACGGATGGGCGCCGTGAGACCGATCCAGAGACCCACGGAAAATCGGGGTCAAGATCGTACCATCGGTCTAGCGTTGGTTAGCTCAAGAAGGGCCTGGGTGAGAAACGCGTTCTCGGTAGGCTCTTGGATCGTCAGGTCTTCACCTGCGCGCCCCTTCCCGATCCAGGAGGCGCTTCCCGCTGATAAACCGCAGCGGCGCCGGTGTAAAAACAGCTCTTCCTTGCGTATACCTGAGCCGTCTCTTCAGACTTCCATAATCCCACCTTCGATAGGTGAGATTTATGCAAAGCTCCCCCTCATATTGTAGGTTAGGCTTCTGTCCCGCCACAATATGAAGTGTTTGGATGCTATTCCGGTTCCCTTGTCTTGTCAAGTTCCGTGTTAGCAACTGTTCCGCTGCCAATCATGAGCCGATCATGTACATGTCATGTGGCAAAAAGCGGCTCCAAGCCTTGTGCGACGTGGCTTTCCCGGCGTCGTCACTACCGCAAATACATGACGGTAGTGACGACGCTTGGGGCGTTCGAGCAATGTTGCCCAAGTTTCCAGAACGTTTATCTATGTGTACTGGCTTGCCATCCATCGCCCGCCCCCGTGGGTCCACAGCCGCCGCGATGCCGCGGCCCCGCGCTTGGCGTCGCTGAATATAAGGCAGCGCCGCCGTCGCGGGCTTTGGGCCGTGGACTACGGGGACGGCTGCACTGCGGTCGGTGTCATGCACCGGCGGCCATCTTGCCCAATTCACCGGGCAACGTTTTGCCCGAACCAGGAGGTCCCTGGATGGCAACATAAGAGTCGCAGTTCTAGCGCCGCCCGAGTCGCCTACTCCAATGCGGTCTCGTGTCCCCTGGGCTCAAACCTCCCGCCGCTCGCGCGCCATAGCAACTCCGTCCGTGATCCCAGTAGTGACAACTTCCTCTGCGATTCAAATTTTTTGAGAGCCGCGAACGACTGAAATGACCCATTGCTGCCGTTCGCTACTGCGGTGGCGCTTGCTACTTAGCGGACGTTCAAGAATAAGGTAAAAGCGGTGAGCCACAATGCCGCACACAAAGCTCTGGTGCGGTTTCGGCGCTCTCGTTCGGGCAGCGGGGATGCTGGACGGTCGGTGTCGTCATGCGTCTGGCTTTCCCGTCAGGCGCCGCGCGCCATCGACTCGGCGATTTCGGCGAGTTGATCCGCAACCTGTCCCCAGCTGCTGGCGAAGCCCATCGCTTCGTGCTGCTTCATTGCCGCTTCGTCCCAGTGGCGCGCAAAGGCGCGGTAGCGCGTGCCCGATCCCTCGGGGCGCGATGGATACATCGATAGTGTTAGTCATGGGTTGCCTTTCAGTTCGGGTTGATGTCGCGTCTTGTCTTGTCGAAGCCTCGGGCGCGAAAGTGAAGATGCCGACCATGAACGGTGTCTGCGGCACCCAGCCTGCGGCGAAGACATTGGTGAATACAATCCGCTCGCCAAGGTCACGTCGATGTTGCCGCGGGTTGGGTTCGAGTAGGGGCAAACCTGGTGCGCGGCGGCGACCAGCGCCTCTGCCGCGACGCGCTCCATTCCCGGCAGAGCGACGCCGAGCCCCACTTCCAGTCCAAAGCGCCATGAGATCGCGGACCGATCCCGACGGTGGCGGTTACGGCAGTATGATAGAGGACAGTCGTAGACACGATGCTGTTCTTTCCTACTTCGAGGATGCCAATCTGCGACTTGCGAAGACGATGCGAAGATAGCTGCTGGCTTGATCCACCGCGGCACGCACCGCGGGAGTCTCTGCGATCGGGTTGAGCAGCATGAAGTCGTGGATCGTGCCGTTGTACCGGAGCGAAGTGACCCGCACGTCTGCCTGGGCCAGCTTGCGAGCGTAGGCTTCGCCTTCGTCGCGCAGCACGTCATTCTCATCGACCAAGACCAGCGCCTGCGGCAGGCCGCGCAGCTGCTCGACCGACGCGGTCAGTGGGGAGGCGTGGATGTCGCTGCGCTTCGAGGCGTCCGGCAGATACTGATGGGCGACGATGTTCGGACCCTTGCGCTCCTTTGCCATCAGCGCGACGACGGCCGTCATGTTGCCGCCGACGCTGTCTCCGGCGATGGCCACGCGGTTCGGATCCGCGCCAAATTCGGCGGCATGCTGCTCCACATATTTGGTGACGGCATAACTCTGCTCGATCGCGACCGGGTAGCGGCTTTCGGGGGAACGGTCGTAATCGACGAAAACGATGACGGCATTGGCGCCGACCGCGAGCTCGCGGACCAGCCGGTCATGCGTCTCCTTGTCGCCCAGCACCCAGCCGCCGCCATGGACATAGACCACGATCGGCAACGTGCCCTGCGCACCAGCCGGCCGCAGCATGCGGATATTGGTGCGCCCCTTGGGGCCGACGTTCAGGACACGATCCTGGCTGGAGACCTCGAGCAAGGTGACCTTTACCGATTTCTGCGCGCCCGAGAGGACGGCACGAGCGGCGTCGGGAGCGAGCGTGTAGATGGGCGGGGAGCCCTGGAGGCCATCGACGAACGCCTGGGTCGAAGGATCGAGCTGCTGGGCGGCGACCGGCGCAGCGGTCAACGC
>JBOIDH010000252.1:0-4192 GCA_050740495.1 Gammaproteobacteria bacterium
GTGCATAGGAAAGCGCGATCAATGCCGTGGCGGAAGCGGGAGCCCCCTGAACCGCTCTCTGGGCCATGGTGAGCGCCTTGTCTTTTTCGTTTTGCACCACGGCGACGATGGTTTGCAGCGCGAGGGCGTTGCTGTCGTTCGGGTTCAGATTCAGTGCCCGCCCAATATCCGCGTCGGCCTCGTCCACGCGGCCCACGGCCAGCATCAGCGAGGCGCGATAGGCAAAAAAGCGTGGATCGCTAACGGTCCCGGGAACCGTCGCAATACTGTCTAGGGCGTTTCCGAGATCCCCCTTCGAGTAAAAGCCGGTAGAGCGTCGAACCATTCCCTGCCAGCCGGGTCCGGGCGGAAATTCATCCGGGCGAAAATAGAGCACGGGCGGGTAGTACAAGGCCCAGTGCACGGCGTCCCGAGGCCGGACCAGGGTGCGCAGTTGCGGCGCCTGGCCAGCTTCCGCGGTCGCGGACTCGCCGGGGGCGACCTTGAGGCTCCCCGCGGCGTTCGAGGCCAGCACCTTCCCCTCCAACACCGAAAGGGTCGCGCGATCGTCCTCCACACGGACCAGGAACTCCGTGCCCTCGATCATACCGTTGAGATAGGGGGTATTGACCGTGAGCCGCCGGGGCTGGCGGCTCATGGAATTGAAGGCGCCCTTGATGATCTCCAGCAGCGATCGCTCCTCTACTTTCTCCGAGAGATCGAGCAGGCGCATGGTCGTGTTTTGATCGATGCGCAGCACCGCCTCGTTGATGAGGTAGACGGCCGCGCGGCTATGTTCTCCCACCCGGATGGTGTCGCCCTCGCAAAGCCGGTGATCGAGCTTGGCCGCGCGCCAGCCTTGTCCTTCGGCGCCTTGGACTTCGACCGCACCCTCAATGGACGCAAACCGTCCCGCCGGCTGCTCGCAAGCTTCCTCGGCGTGGACGGGGTAAGAAAACGGCCACAGGGCAAAGGCGAGCAGGCTGCTTAACCTACGACACGAACGCAAGGTGCTTCCTTGCTCGCGAGAAGTAGACCCGTGCTTATCCATGGGGCGGCCCCGACTTTCGTTTATGGTTTCGCATTATGATGTATTATTTTTTCGCAGGTTACAACAAAAGGTGCACAGGGTCTCGGCGTAATTTGCAACCACGGAAGACTGTGTGTTGCCCGTTTACGCACCAAAGAAGAGCGTTCTGTCATAAAGCGGTGCAATGTCTCGACATGCCAAAATCAAGTCATTAAATAACAGAAAGTTAACGGAGCTCCTCGCCCACTCCAGAATGCACCATAATGACACAGCACCTACTGCGGTAGCGGAGATCCCAGGATGCCTCGCTGGCTGAAGGGACTCTTGGTCGGCGTTTTAACCGGGCTGAGCGGCGCCTTGCTTGGGCTGTCCAATCTCGGAGTCACCTTCGAACGTAGCGTGGGCCTCTCGTGGCTGTTCCACCTCAGAGGACCGATCGCTCCCCCGCCGGAGATCGCGGTGGTGGCCATCGACACGCGCACCGGCGAGCACCTGGGTCTGCCCAGCTCACCGCAGGAATGGCCGCGCTCCATCCATGGCCGGCTGGTCGATGCCTTGGTCGAACGCGGGGCCTCGGTGATCGTATTCGATATGCTGTTCGACAAGCCGAAAGCGCCCGAGCACGACCTAGCGTTTGCCCAAGCCGTGGCCAAGGCCGGCCGCGTCGTGCTGGTCGAAAAGCTCACCGGGAAACGGCAGCCGATCACCGATAAAGCAGGCATTCACCGAGGGTCCGTTTGGGTGGAGGCCTTGGTGCCGCCCTTGCCCGCCCTGGCGGAGGTCGCCAGGGGCCTCGGGCACTTCCCCCTGCCGAAGCTGGAGGCGGCCGTCTACGAGTTCTGGGCCTTCAAGGCGAGTGTCGGCGACGCGCCGTCCATGCCGGCCGTCGCGCTGCAGGTCCACGCACTGAAAGTCTATTCCGAATGGATCCGGTTGCTCGATCGATTGCACGCCCCGGATCTCGACACCTTGCCGCGCACCGCCTCCGAGATCACGGCAGCGCACAAGCTCCGCGATCTCATGCGCCGCTTGCGGCGTGGGTTCGATAATAACCCAGGCGCCGGCGAGCGCATCGCCGGGCTCATGGAACAAGCGCCGGATATGTCGCGCGAGACGGTAATCCTGCTGAAAGCGCTTACCAAGCTCTATGCCGGCGATCCCAATCGGTATATCAACTTCTATGGACCGCCGGGGACCATTCGCACCGTTCCCTACCATGCGGTGATCCAGGGGGGCGATCCGAATCTAAAGCGAGGCGCGCTCGACTTTACCGGCAAGGTGGTGTTCGTCGGCTTTTCGGACTTGTTCGATCCTGGCCAACCGGACAGGTTTTATACCGTCTTCACCCGCGAGGATGGCGTGGATCTGAGCGGCGTTGAAATCGCCGCGACCGCCTTCGGCAATCTCTTGAGCGATCGGACGCTGAAACTCTTCGGCGTGCCGGAGACGGGCATGATCTTGCTGCTGTTCGGCCTCGTGATGGGAGCGATTGTTTATTCTCTTCCGGCCGTTGCGGGCGTTTCCCTGGCGCTCGTGCTTGCCAGCCTCTACGCCGTGGCCGCCCAATGGATGTTCAACCACTATGACGTATGGGCGCCGATGGCGACGCCGCTGCTCGCGCAGTTTCCGATCGCATTATTCATTGGCCTGCTGGGACAGTATCTCTTGGAGCGCCGCCGCGGACAGCGTATCAGCCAGGCGATCAGCTATTACCTGCCGGAGAATATCGCCCGGGATTTGACCGAAAACCGGCTGGATCCGAGCGCCGCCAACAAGGTCGTCTACGGTGCCTGTCTCGCGACCGACATGTCGGGGTTTTCCACCATCGCCGAAAAGCTGGCGCCAGGCGAGTTGGCGTCGTTCCTCAACGATTATTTCGATACGCTCGCGCAACCGCTCAAGCGCCACCACGTCGATGTGACCGAGTTCCGTGCCGATGCCATCATGTGCGCCTGGACGGCGGCCGAGCCGGATGCCGGCGCCCGCGGTAGCGCCGTGTTCGCAGCCCTGGAGGCGGCCGAGGCCATCGCCCGGTTCAAGGAGCGGCATGCGATGCTCGGTGCCAAATTGCGGATCGGTCTCGAGTCCGGTTGGATTTATGTCGGGCACGCCGGGGGCGGCGGGCACTTCGTCTACAGCATCGTCGGGGATTGCGCCAACACCGCCTCCCGCGTCGAAGGCTTGAACAAGCATATCGGCACCCAGCTGCTGGCCACGGAGTCGGTCGTCGCGGGACTGGATAATCTTCTAGTACGTCCGCTCGGGAGCTTTCAGTTCGTCGGCAAATCCGAGGCGCTCCCGATCATGGAGATCGTCGCGGCGAGGAGCGCTGCGTCGCCGGACCAAATTCTTCTATGCGAGCGTTTTTCCGAAGCCCTCGATACCTTCCAGAAAGCCCAGTGGGACCGGGCGGCGGATCGCTGCAAGGACATTTTAGCGAGCTGTCCCGGCGACGGTCCGGCGCGTTTCTACCTCTCGCTATGCGAAAAGTATCAAAGCGAAGCAACCCAACCCGAAGATCCGCGCATCATCCGCATGGACGCTAAGTAAGGGATCGGATTTTCAGTCAGAAAAAAATGAGCCATAATGAACATTGTGGTTCGCAATAACTGCGCCTCGGGGGCGATGAGTTCGTTATCCTACTCCCCCACGTTCTCACGGCGCGCGATGCCGCCCAGGTGGCGATTAAGACCCTCCACGCGATGTCCGAGCCGTTCACGGTGTTGGGGCACGAGTTGCACGCGACCACCAGCCTCGGGGTGGCGAGATCGTCGATGAGCCCGGCTTTCCACTGTTCCGTACGCGCCGAAACCATAAGCCAAAAGACGCTACCGTTCCCGGAGAGTTGCGAGACCGGAGCTAGGCAACGCTCTTGATGAAAACCTTCGAGTTGCGTTGATAGTTATACAGACCCTGGCGCGCGACGGGCAGGTCCTCGATACGCGCTTCCGTAAAGCCGCGCTCGATAAACCAATGCGCGGTGTGCGTGGTCAGCACAAACAATGTCCTGAGACCGAGGCTCCTGGCGTTGTCTTCTAAATTGAGAAACAACTGGCTGCCGCGTCCCGCATCTTGGTACCTCGGGTGCACCGCAAGGCACGCAAGCTCGGCCACGCTTTCACGGGGATAAGGATACAGGGCTGCGCATCCGATGATAGCCCCATCCCGCACCAGCACGGTGAA
>JBOIDH010000253.1:0-4172 GCA_050740495.1 Gammaproteobacteria bacterium
CGCGGGCTCGCTCGCGCGCTGACGGGCAACACCCAAGGCGCCATCGAGGACTTCCAGTCTTTTATCGAATTCACGAGCAATGCCGAGCAGAAATCGCAACGGCAGGCGTGGGTGGGTGCCCTCAAGGCCGGCAAGAATCCTTTTACACCTGAAGTGCTGAAATCGCTACGATAACAGTAGTCGGGAGGAAGGGGCGTGAAACGGAGGCAGTCGGTTGAGCTTTAATTGCGAGACACAAATGAGGGGATACATGAGATCCCCGGTTCGAAAGCGCCGCGGGTAGCATGCAACGCTTGCACGTTTGTGCAATGCAACGTGATGTTCGCGTTTAAGGTAGCTAGTAGAGTGTACTTCAGGCTGGCCGTAAGGTTACAATCGGTCTCGGCGTATGGATAAACATATCATGGGGTCTAGGCTACGGGCGTTCCTAACGCCGGACGATCGTGGTGAACGGCAGGAGAAAGACAGTGCGAAATCATCCTCAAAAACTTGGGGACTTTCATGGGAGTAAATTACTAGCCAAACATATTCGAAATTCGAGGTACCTCTCCAAGTTCCCTGTCCCTCCGGGAGAGGCACCGCCTTGTCTCCCTCTCCCGCAGGGAGAGGGTTGGGGTGAGGGGATCAGAATAATCGACGCATGCGTTTGATTTTATTCCCCTCATCCTAACCTTCTCCCTGAGGGAGAAGGGACTCCCGGACTTATTGAAGTGGTTCTGTACGACATTGGATGTGTGAGGGTCTACTTAATCGGCAGGAGAATTAATGATGGCGTTCGAAAGTGAAGCGAAGAAACTGGAACAGGAATGGACCGCGAACCCCCGCTGGAAGGACCGTAAGCGTGATTACCGCGCCGCAGATGTCGTCGAGCTGCGGGGAAGCGTGCCTATCGAGCATACCCTGGCCAAGCGGGGCGCGGAGAAGCTCTGGCGCCTGATCCATAGCGAGGATTTCGTCAGCGCCCTCGGGGCGCTCACCGGAAATCAAGCGGTGCAGCAGGCGAAAGCCGGCTTAAAAGCCATCTATCTCAGCGGCTGGCAGGTGGCGGCGGACGCCAATACCGCTTTCACGATGTATCCAGACCAATCGCTTTATCCGGTGGACAGCGTGCCGACCGTGATCCGGCGCATCAACAACGCCTTGACCCGGGCCGACCAGATCGCGCACGCGGAGGGGGATGACAGCATCGACTATTTCCTGCCGATACTCGCCGACGCCGAAGCGGGATTCGGCGGCGTGCTCAACGCCTTCGAGCTTATGAAACATATGATCGAAGCGGGCGCGGCGGCGGTACACTTCGAGGATCAGCTCGCCTCGGCCAAGAAATGCGGACATATGGGCGGCAAGGTGCTCGTGCCGACCCAGGAGGCGGTGCAGAAGCTCACGGCCGCGCGTCTGGCGGCGGACATTATGGGGGTGCCGACATTGATCCTCGCCCGTACCGATGCCGAGGGCGCGAGTCTCATAACCTCGGATGTCGACGAACGCGATCAGGCGTTCTGTACCGGCGAGCGTACGGTCGAGGGTTTTTACCTCACCAGGAAAGGGCTGGATCAAGCGATTGCGAGGGGAATCGCGTATGCGCCCTACGCCGATCTCATCTGGTGCGAGACCCAGACCCCGGATCTCGCGTTCGCGAAGAAGTTCGTCGAGGGCGTTCGCAAGCATCATCCGAATCAGCTCTTTGCGTACAACTGCTCGCCCTCGTTCAATTGGAAGAAGAACCTCGACGACGCCACGATCGCGAAGTTCCAGCGCGAGATGGGCGCCATGGGCTACAAGTTTCAGTTTATTACGCTGGCCGGCTTCCATGCCTTGAATTACAGCATGTTCAATCTCGCCTATGGTTACGCGCGAGAGCAGATGAGCGCCTTCGTGGAATTGCAGGAGGCGGAGTTCGCGGCGGTATCCAAGGGGTTCAGCGCCGTCAAACACCAACGCGAAGTGGGCACCGGCTACTTCGATGCGGTGACCCAAGCCATTACCGGAGGAAACTCTTCGATCACCGCCCTCAAGGGCTCAACGGAAGAAGCTCAGTTCGAGGATCGCAAAGCCGCAAGCGCGCACTAATTCGGGCTTTTTTAAAGAACCCGGCAGACGGCCGGAAGGAGTGCCGCGTTTTTTTGTGCGCATTCCAGTAAGATCGGTTTATGCCGTTCCCCAGCATCGAGTCCTTTGTCGGCAACACTCCGCTGGTACGCCTGCAGCGATTGCCGGGCGAGACCACGAACGTGATCTTGGCTAAGCTCGAAGGCGATAATCCCGCCGGGTCCGTGAAGGATCGTCCGGCTCTGAGCATGATCCGGCGCGCGGAGGAGCGCGGCGAGATTAGACCGGGGGACACACTCATTGAACCGACCAGCGGGAACACCGGGATCGCACTGGGCCTGGTCGCCGCCATCAAGGGCTACCGGATGGTGCTGATCATGCCCGAGCACATGAGCGTCGAGCGGCGCGCGGCCATGCAGGCCTTTGGCGCCGAGATTATTCTGACCCCGGCCGCCGGGAGCATGGAGGCCGCGATTGACTTGGCGCACGCGATGGAGCGCGAAGGCCGCGGGAAAGTCCTTGACCAATTTTCCAATCCCGACAATCCGCGCGCCCATTACGAAGGCACGGGGCCCGAGATCTGGCGTGCGACCGAGGGCCGCGTCACGCATTTCGTGAGCTCCATGGGCACGACGGGAACGATCATGGGAACGTCCCGCTTTCTCAAGGAAAAGAACCCCGGGGTCCAGATCGTCGGAGTACAGCCCGAGGCCGGAGCCTGCATCCCGGGGATCCGCCGTTGGCCGCCGGAATATCTGCCCAAGATCTACGAACCGGCGCGCGTAGACCGGATCATCGACGTGAGCCAGGAAGAGGCCGAATCCCTGACCCGGAGCTTGGCGGCGCAAGAGGGTATTTTCGCGGGGATCTCATCGGGCGGAGCGGTTGCCGCCGCATTGCGCCTCGCGCGCGAGCTGCGGCATGCCGTGGTCGTCACCGTCATCTGCGATCGCGGGGATCGGTATTTGTCCACGCAGCTTTTCCTTTAATTGTACCCATGGCATTCGCCGCGCAACTGGATATCGATATCTCCAGTCCCGGAATCAATAAGCTGCGCACCGCGCGTATGGTGGTATCAGAACGACGGCGGCGGATGGAAAAAGAAATAGGCGCGTATTGGGTCGGCCGTGAACGTGCTGGTGTTTGACATCGAGACGGTCCCGGACGTGGACACCGGCCGCCGTTTGTACGAGCTCACTGACCTGACGGATAAAGAAGTTGCACAGGTCATGCACAGTAAGCGTATGCAGGAGACCGAGGGAAAGAGCGAGTTCCTGCGTCACCCGTTGCAGCGCGTGGTCGCGATTTCCCTCGTCTTACGCACACCGACGCGCTTACATGTCTGGTCGATCGGGGAGCCGGGCTCGCCGGAGTTGGAGCTTATTCAGCGGTTCTTCGATGGCATCGAGCGTTATAGCCCCATTCTCGTTTCGTGGAACGGGCGGGGATTCGACCTTCCGGTGCTGCATTACCGCGGGCTTCTGCACGGAGTCAACGCGGGCCGCTACTGGGAAAGCGGCGGCAGCGACACAGGCTTTCGTTGGAACAATTATCTCAATCGTTTTCACGAGCGTCATACCGATCTCATGGACGTCATCGCGGGCTACGAGCCGCGTGCTTTTGCGTCCTTGCACGATGTCGCGAGCCTGTTGGGATTCCCAGGGAAGCTCGGGATGAGCGGCGCTGCTGTGTGGGAGCGCTTTCGTGCGGGCGATATCGAGGCCATACGCAACTATTGTGAAACCGATGTGTTGAACACCTATCTGATTTATCTGCGCTACGAGCTGATGCGCGGCAAGCAAACCCGCGACGGCTATGAGGCGGGGTGTCAAGCCTTGCGGCAGGCCTTGGAGCAGGAATCGCGGCCACATCTGCAAGCCTTCTTGAAGGCATGGAACGGCGTCTCCCCGTTGGTAAACCCTAGCCTTGCTGGAGCAGTTTTATGAGATCGATCGTGGCGGCATTGGCGCGCGAAATATAAGAGGCCATGACCAAGGAGTGATTGGCGAAGATCGCGAAGCCATCCCCGGTGAGAACCATCGGGCTCATCAGCGCGTCCTGGGTGCGGTCCAATTCGCGTATGATCTGGCGCACGCTGACGAGGGCGTTCTTTTTGTTGAGCA
>JBOIDH010000254.1:0-4170 GCA_050740495.1 Gammaproteobacteria bacterium
TCGGTCTGCTCAATGTCTGTGAAGTCAACACCGCGGATATTGCGGCGGATGCGATAATCGGCGTTCACGATGGTGTAGGGATCGGGGCCATAGCGCAACCCGATGAGACCTTTTTGGACAGTCGCGTCGTTGGGGTCCCAGAACAGATCCCCCCGCGCACTGAGACCATTGGGCAGCCGGGTCGTGACCTCCGCGAGGATCTCCGACACCGGATCGGTATCCGCCGTCTCTCCGGGCAAGGTGACGCGGCGATCCTCGAAATGAAACGTCTGACCCACGCTCGCGCGCAGATGTTCCCAGCCGGTTTCGCGATTTATGATCCTGGAAGTAACCGCGACCACCGTCTGATTTGCGTCGCCGAGACGGTCGTGGCCGCTGAACCTGTTCTCGCGAAACAGTTGCCCGAAGGAAATGTCGTATTCCCCGGTATCAAAAATAGGCAGATCATCCTGATCCTCCTCGGGGATGTATAGATAGAAGATCCGCGGTTCAAAGGTTTGCACGGCCGGCAGCGCCGCGAAATCGAGGTCGCGTTCGAATATGAGCCCGCTATCCAGGCTCACGATCGGCAGGGTCCGGTTCGGACGATTATCCGTCTGTGCGGTGTTTTCGAGGTAATACTGGGTATGTTCGAGGCTCACCCGAGGCACGAGGAATCCCCCCGCCGCGTGCACGGGGTAGCTGATGACAGGTTTTAGGTCGATACGGCCGCCGATGACCCCTTCGTCGCGGTCAAAATAGGTGGCTTCCCCGAAAAAGTCGAGGTTGATTTCCCGGTCCTGCGCGGGCAGGCGGGTGTAGAAGAAAATCTGCGGCAGCTGGTCGTAAGGCCGGCTCGATACGGGAATGGTCGGATCGATGGTCTGAAATCCGAACAACCGGCCGAGCGCATAGAAATAATCACCTTGGTAACTGATGTCGGCGCGCCTTGGAAGATAGACCGTGCTGGCGAGCGCCAGGTTGTTTCCGAAATCCTCGAAGTATTCGGCGTCGGACACACGGTTGAAGGTCAGAAAGGCGTGACCGCGGTAGCCCGCGAAATCTTGCTCATGGGTGACTCCGACCAGCGAGCGGCTCTCATCCTCGAACTCGGCGTCCGCGGGCAGATACGCAAAATCAAGCTCTCCCTTGCCGGTTTCCAGGAGGTAACGGTATTGGCCCCCAAGCAGGACGCCGCGGTTGGAAAGTATCCGAGGCTGGAAGGTCGCATCGTGTTGGGGTGCAATATTCCAATAGTAGGGGGTGCTTAGGTCGAACCCGCCGTTCGACGAGCTTCCCACCGTCGGCGGTAAGAAACCCGTTTTGCGCTTGTCGCTGATCGGGAAGGTGATATACGGCAGATAGAATACCGGCGTCTCCCGCACCCGCAGCACCACGTGTTCAGCCTCGCCCCATTCCTCGGAATGATCCAGTTTCATGCGCTTAGCCGCAAGCTGCCAGTCCGGTAGCTTGCCGCTACAGGTGGTGTAATCGACGTCTTTAAGCTGTGTGACATTCTCCCGCGCGTCGAGCTTGATGACGCGCGCGCCCCCGCGCCCGCGCCGTTGCAACATTCGATACTCGCCATATTCAAGATGGGTGCGGTCGTTGTCGAGATCGAGGCGGCCGTATTTCCCCGACCAAAACAAGGCCGGATCCCACAGGAGCAGATGACCTTCGGCCTCAATGACACCCTGACCGCGCTCGTAAGTGAGGAGATCCGCAACCACCGCTTGTTGCTCGCGGACCAAGGAGACACCACCCACGAATGTCGACACATTCTCCTCCAGTACCTCCACCCGGTCGGCCAGCACCTCAATCGACCCCAATTTATACGCCGCCGGGTCATGGGGAGGGCGGTCTGGAATCTTCGGATCGGCCTTGCAAAGCGCATAGCGTGGATCTTCAAGCTCCGGCGCACCGGCCGCACCCCCGGATGCGGCACAGCACGCCAAGGTCAAGACAGCCAGTAGCGCAGACCTTTTGGGCGCGGGGACTCGAGCGAGCGCGTGCGAAATCATGCTAGGACTGCCGGCGGCGGCGTGATGGTATGATAAATTTCAAAACCAGGGCGGAACGCGGCGCCAGCCCGTGAAAATTCAGCGTAATACGGGTGGGTGCGGAAGGTCACGCGGGGGTCGCAGGCGGTAGACATCGGGAGTTCATGGTAAAGAGCGAGGAGGTGTTATGGCAAGTGATCCCACGGCAAAGTGGATCCTCATCACCGGGGCTTCCTCGGGCATCGGCTTATGCGCCGCCCGTGAGTTACGCGCCCGGGGTTACCGGGTCATCGCCACGGCCCGCAAGCTCGACGATGTGGATAGCCTGGGCGCGCAAGGCTTCAACGCGGTGCGGCTTGATCTCAGCGATTCCGCTTCGATCCGCGCCGCCGTCGCAGCCGTGGTTGAACAGACCGAGGGCCATCTGTACGCCCTATTCAACAACGCCGGGTTCGGGCAGATCGGCCCACTGGAAGACCTCTCCCGCGCGGCGCTGCGCGCGCAATTTGAGGTCAACCTCTTCGGTATACATGAGATCACGGCTTTGATCCTGCCCCTGATGCGCGCGCAGGGCTACGGCCGCATCATTCAAACTAGCTCGCTCCTGGGCCTGATCGCGCTCCGTTACCGCGGGGCCTACAACGCGAGCAAGTACGCGTTGGAGGCCTGGAGCGACACCTTGCGGCTGGAACTTTCAGGCACCGGAATTCATGTCGTCTTGATCGAGCCCGGTCCGATCACGAGCCGTTTCCGGGAAAACGCCTACGCCCGCTACCGGCAACGGATAGCGGAGGAAGCGAGTCCCCATGGATCGAATTACGACGCCGCCGAAGATCGGTTGCGCAACGAGAACGCGGCGGGCCGTTTTACCCTGCCGCCCGAGGCGGTGGTCAAGAAGCTCATCAAAGCTTTGGAAAGCGCCCACCCGAGACCACGCTACTTTGTCACCTTGCCGACCTACGTGTTCGCCTTCTTAAAACGCCTCCTGCCGGATCGCGCGCTGGATGCGCTCTTGGTGCGCCTATGAAGTTGGTGACCTTTACCCACATGGGCGAGACGCGCATCGGCGTCGCCTCCGGCAACTACGTCTATGCCCCCGGCTATCCGCGCGAGATGACGGAGCTGCTCGCGGCCGGGCAAGCGTTATTGGATGATCTCGCCAGCCGGATCGAGCGTCATTGCGAACGCATCGCGCTCGCCGACATCCATCTCGAAGCGCCGCTGCTCCGGCCCCCCAAGTTTCTTGCGATCGGCTTGAATTACGACGACCACATCACAGAGAAGGGCGGATCGCGGCCGGTCTTCCCGACCATTTTCAACAAACAGTCGACCTGCGTGAACGGGCCCTACGACCCAATCCATAAACCCGGCGTCTCGGAGCAAGTGGATTACGAAGGCGAGCTAGGATTCGTGATCAGACGCCGCTGCCGGCACGTGCCAGCGGCCCGGGCGCCGGAGGTGATTGCCGGCTATCTGATCGTGAACGATGTGTCGGTGCGCGATTGGCAAGCGCGCTCGCCGACGCTGACGCTCGGGAAGTCGTTCGACACGCACGGGCCCATCGGTCCGTGGATCGTGACCCCCGATGAGATCGGCGATCCCCACGCGCTTGATGTTCGCACGTATGTCAACGGGGAACCGCGGCAAGCGTTCAACACGCGCGACATGATCTGGAACTGCTACCGCTTGGTCGAGCTGCTGTCGACGGTGTTTACCTTGGAGCCCGGCGATGTCGTTTCCACGGGCACCGGGCGGGGTGTGGGGATGCACCGGGACCCGCCCTCGTTCCTGCAGCCGGACGATGTCGTGCGCATCGAGATCGAAGCGATCGGCGCTATCGAGAATCGGGTGATAGAAGAGCCCGCCAGGCGGGGCCGCGATAGCACACGCCGGACATCGGCCTGCAGCAGCCAGCCCTAACCCGTGCGCGCGCGCAGGTATGCGGCCCATACACAACTCTACAGGTACTCCATATGGAGGATTTTCTGAAAAGCGACTGTGGTCATAGAATAAGACTTTGGTAGAATAAATTTCGTCCAACCTTGGCCCTCACGGAATAGCACGACACTGTGCCAGAGGCTTAGCATGCGACCGCCGTCGCGATTAACTCCCAGCGCATCGTACGTTGCCCAGGGCGAGCCACGTCTGCTGAGGCTCCGTGGCCTGTCGTGGCTCACACCCTGTCTGGTCG
>JBOIDH010000255.1:0-4169 GCA_050740495.1 Gammaproteobacteria bacterium
ATTCCCGGTCGAGACTCCCGAGCGTGCTCATCGCCGCGGCGCCCCGATGGATCGTCGCCAGCCTATCGTTACGGTAGCTCTTGTCCATCAGCAAGCGGATGAGGTGCGGATAGGTCGTGAACGGCGCCCCGTTGGGGTGATCGGTGGTCAGGAAAATTCGCCAGGGGTCTTTGACCAACAGAAACAATTCCAATCCGATCGCCCACTGCAGCGAGTTCACGAAGCTCTTGTCCCTGTAGCGGAACGGCACCACGCCACAGCCGGCGTCGCACTCGATGTCCATGCACACCCATTTATTGGGATAAGCGCTGGCCCGGTTCCGGTGCTGCGCCATGGTATCGCCCGAGGCCGTGATGGTCTGGCCGAACATGATCTGACCGACGTCGATGGAGATATTCTGGTGCGCGTTGACGCTCTCGGCGATGCGCGCCGCGCCGGAGGAGAACCGGCGGTCGCCTTCGGTGCCATAACTGTGGAATTGCACATGCGTCAGGTGCAAGGGCAGGCCGTCGCCAGCGGCGATCGTTTTCAGCGTGGTATCGACATTGCCCGCGACGCCGAGATTGCACCCGTGAACGTGCAGCGGGTGAGGCACGCCAAGATCGAAGACCGCTTGCGCGAGCCGCTGCAGAATCAAGCGCGGCGTAATCGGATAAAAACAATGCTCCTCATCCAGATCGAGCATGCGTTGATTGAACTTGAAGGCGCTGATCCCGCCCGGATTGACCACCTTGATCGCGAGAGCTTGCGAGGTTTCCAAGGTCCACGCCACGTAATCATTGATAAGCGCCTGTTCACGGCCTTCGGCGAGCAGCCGCAGGAAGAAATCGTCGTTACCGAGCAGCGCATAGGCGCCTTTGTCCACGATCGGCGTGTCCCCCATTTCCATATGCGCCTGGCGCGCGTTCAGCGGCAACATCGCGGGTTCGAAGCACGCGGTGTAGCCCATTTCGGCGTAACGGTAGCCGGTGGTGATCGTCGAGGGCGTCACCCGGCCCGATCCCGAGCGTGTGATCCGTCCCGAGGCGACCGGATGGGCCGCGTGGTCCTCCGGCAGCAGTATGCGCGCGATCGTCATCTTGCCCCCGCCGATATGGGTATGGATATCGATCCCTCCCGCCATGACCACGGCGCCGGACAGGTCATAGTCCTGGTCCGCCTCGACGCCGCCGGGAGGCTGGGCGACGATGCGGCCGTCGCGGATGAAGATATCGCGGGCCTCGCCGTCCACCCCGTGAGCCGGGTCGTAGACCTTGCCGCCGCTCAAGCGCGTCAGCATCTGAATCGCCTAGAGCGCATTTTGGATTTCCGCGAGGAGGTGCGCGACGCTCGGCAGCGGCGAGGTTCGCTGCCGTTCGAGGTGCAACGACACCACGGAATCGAGCCGCACGAGCTGAGCCGCATGGTCAAGTCCCGGGATCGCCACCGGGATAAAAACGTCCGGCTCCTCGGGACACTGCGTATTCGGGGCGCCGAGTACGACCAGGGGTTTGGCCGCCGGCGGAGGCGCCGCGCGAAACGCCGAGATCCACACGACGGCATCTGCGGATCCCGATGCCACCAAGTGGCCGGCGCTATAACGATGCGCATCATGCGCCGGATACCCCGCCGCGAACGCGGTGCGGAGCGGAAATCCCGTCTGCCACGCGCACACGCTGTTGGCCGTGATCGCGCCGTCGTTTCCGCCCAAGGGCAAACCGGAAAAACGCGTAGTGTCATTGAGATCATTGACTAACTCCACGCAGGCTTCAACGGCAAGGTCGGCGTGAGGATAATCGAGCTCGGCGCTCGACCACGCCAGCACCCCATAGCGGGCCGCTTTCATCTTTTCGACGATAGAATTCAAGACCGGGATCCTTACTCCGGCGATCGAGGCTGCTTGGAGCCGATACCCCGCCGCGAGCGCGCGTAACGCCGAGACGATTTCGACGAGGCGCGGCGGATCGAAACGGACATGCAAGGGTTTTCGGCCCTCGGGGCTCCTGCCGGGCTTGGTGTTGAGCCCGGCCCCGAGGTAGATGATCTGGCGTGCGTTGCTGTCGAGCTGAAATAGCGATGCTTGGTTCCAAACGAGGCGCTCGAAAAAACGCGGATGCGCGCTGACCGCATCGGTACCTGCGAAAATAATCAGGTCGGCGCGATTCTTTAGCTCCGTGAGCGTGGTCGTCATCCAACCCGTGCCTTGTAGCACGCCGATATTCCGCTGGAGAGCGTTTCCGTGCATGTGATCGAGCGCCCCCCCGGTGCGTTCGGCCAGGCTGAGCACCGCACGCATCCCGGCGACATCCGTCCCCAGGCCGGCGAACAGAGGGAAGCGTGCGCCGCGAAGGATCGCCGCCGCCCGCTCGATGCACTCCGCGATCGTTGCCGGCTTGCCCTTGAGGCGCGGTTGATTCGGCCCTTCCGGGTTCTCGAATCCGGAAACTGCCCGGCCACAACCGTTCTTCAGGACGCGCACGCGGCCGCCCGCCTGCTCCACGATAAGATCATCGCACAGCAGGCTGCAGAAAGGACAGGCCGCCGCGTGCGGGGCGCGCACCGGCTTCCCGGTTTCCCCGTTTATCGCTGCTTGAGATACGGTCATTCTAATAATGGGTCTGCGGCCAGATGGTATGATGACGGATCACCGCGCGAGCGTAAACCAGCGGGAGGCAGAGGTGTACGGGTTACGCGGACTACGCGCGCTTAGCGGGCATCTCGATCGCCCACCTCTACAAGCTGGGCGAAGGAGGGACGGGCTACCTCGGCGGCACTGGACCAAAACCGCCTCCGTGCGCATCGCCCCCAGCTATTCCCGGAAGCCAACGCTCTTAGAGTGCCCTGAGCAATTGTTTTGCTTGGAGAGGATGTCTGAGAATTGTTTTGAACAGAGCACGATCCCGTTCGTCCAGAACAGGTAAGTAGAGCAGCGCCCCGATAAACCCCAGCATGATCAGTGCACGAAAGGCAACGGACCAGACAATTGTCTCCGGTGCGGCAAATGACAATAAATAACAAACCACTGCAAGTGCGGCGGCAGTCAGCGCTTCCTTCCATGGAAGGTGCATATTGTAAAGCTTTTGGGCCTGGAAATTGAGCCAAGTGAACCGACCGATAAACCCGCAGACTGTAGCCCAAGCGGCTCCGATTGCGCCGAATTCTGGAATCAATAGAATATACGCGACTGTAATTACGCAGACCGCAACGGCTTCAGCAAAAGCGATGTGTTTGGTCTGATGGCGGTAGAACAATCCGAAGATCGTGAAATTCCCCCAAATGATAATCATATAGGCCAGCATAATTATCGGCACAATCCGATGCGCCGGCCAATATTCCGGATCAGCGATGATACGCAAAAAGTCTTGCGCAAACAGCGAAACCCCGAGAGCGAGCAGCAGCGTGTAGACTGTGAGATACAGAAAAAATTTGCCGAACAGCTGCACCGCATTTTCTCGCTTGACTATCTCATAGCATTGGGAGTCCCAGACATTGGCAAAGGTCGACCAGGCCAGCATGTACAACACAAAACCGAATTTGTAGCCCAGTGAATACAGGCCGACTTGATGCAAACTGCTGAAGGTCCGCAAAAAATAACGGTCGCCGAAGGTCAAATAAAATGAACCCAAGGTGGCCAGTGCAATCGGCAGACTAAAGGAAATTATCTTGCGCGCGAGATCCTTGGAAAATTGGGCGATTCCGGTCTTGGAAAAAGTGTAGAGACCCAACAAGGTGGCCATTAGCGTTGAGCTGACCAGTGCACTCATGACTACGCCTGCTACATGCAGTTCGCAATAGACCACGAAGTACACATTGCAACTGACTTGGAGCACGAGCTTAAACAAGTTGACTCCCAAAAACAGCCAGGGCTTTTGCTGGGCGCGGATGTAAATCAACGGCAATTCAATGAGCGACTGTGTCACCAACGTCAGCGAGAATGCAATGATGTACGGAACATACGAGACATCGCCGAAGACAATTCCGGCGAATTGATAGCGCAGCGCAAAAATCAGCAGATACCCCAAGCTATTCACAGCGACGCTCAAAAATACCGCAGTCGAAATTACTGAGCGCTTTTCCGCTTCGGTCTGTGCAGAGCCGTAAAACCTAAAGACTGCTTCGCCGATGCGGTTGCAAAGCAAAATCCCGACAAGGTCGGAAATCATCGTCAGCAGTTCAACAACACCGTAGTC
>JBOIDH010000256.1:0-4158 GCA_050740495.1 Gammaproteobacteria bacterium
CGGGTGGCGCGGATGCCGTTCGTGAAGAGCGAAGCCCGCATGCCGTAGTGGGCGATCCGCTGCACGATCTGGATGAGCTCGGCTCGGTTCCTGAGCGTCGGATCGCCGCCCGTTACCTGGACATCCGTATTCTCCCCGTAGTGCCGATAGATCATCTCGATGCGGCGAAAGACCTCTTGGAGCGGTACATCCTTGACCGCCTCGGAGGTGTCCGAGAGATAGCACAGCGTGCAGTCGAGATTACAGCGCTGAGTGATTTCGAGCGCCACGCAGCCGATGTTCCAGCGCTTGCCCGCGATCTGCTCAGGCGTCCAGAAGCCGATGTCCAGCAGGCGCTTGGGCAGGGCTTCGGGACGCTGGCTGGGCTCCGGCAGGCTCGTGTAGGGCGGCCATGCGTGAATCTCTTCGGGGCTCAAGTAGTTACCTTCATGATCCTCGGCGGCACCGAGCGGCCCCCCCAGTGCCCTGTCGCGAAGCTCGGGGCTCGTAGGCTCCGCGAACGGCGCGCGATCATTTCGCCACAGCTTGTTCATGTTCCCGGCAACCTCTGAAATCGTTCAAGGCCCAATCATAATCGAGAAACTTGATCTTTGCCTCTTGGCTCCGAATCAGGGTCTGCCCGTCGGGGTCGGCGGTCAGCAGCTCCGCGTACTTGGCGAAAAATTGTTCTCGGGACCGGATCCTTTGGAAACCGCTTGAGAAATCTTCGCGGTACCAGTCGAAGATTTCGGACACTTCAAGAGTATGGGTCGCGCCATCATAGCGATTGCGCGAGCGGTCCGAGAGAAACCGCATGACTTGCTCCTCGAGCTGCACGGCCAAGCGATCGGCGACGTAGGCTTCCTCGCGCAGCATCGGGCAGCCGATAGACGCGCAGTTAACCGCCATGTGGATGCGAGGATCGTCATAGACGCCCGGGGCGCGAATAATGCCGTGTTCGATGCCGTCCAAATTCTGCTCTTGGCCCAGCAGCTTGAAGAAGCGCTTTTTCCATGGGTTGTCGATAAACCGTCCGAAATCCCGGATCGACTCGAGATGCGGATAACGCGTGAGAATCAATTCGACGGTGAAGGCGTTGTAAGCGTTGAGGAGAAACGCGAGTTGTTGCGCCTTGCTCCAACCTTCGAACGCCGGTAAGGTCACGGAGGACAGCGTATCCAAATACGCCTTCAGCTCGGTACGTTTATTTTTGAGCTCGGCATAACGCACCCGAGAGGCGCCCCCGCCGTCGATCAAGACGACGTGCTGGCGTAACAATTCAGTCCACGCGCGGTGGCTATGATCGAAACTCCCGCCGGCGGCGTAGCTGAGAGGCAGCAGGGTATAAGCCAAGACAGCAACGAGTCGCTTCATCAACGTACTGGTTAGATGGCTATGCCGCGGTCCGCTTCCGCTTCCGGGCGCCGTTGGGGACAATGTCGACGGTGAGCTTGGCCCCTAGTGCCGTCGCCCAGCGCCACAGCGTGTGCAACTCGATGTTCTTTGCGCGCCCGGCCTCGAGCTTGGCGATGTGAGGCTGACTCACGCCGAGCCGCTTGGCGAGTTGCGCCTGCGTCATGCCGCGCTGGGCGCGGAGGGCCGCGAGCCTCTGTTCGATCATCATGTCGTTGAGGTGCTCCTCCACCTTCCGCTTGAGGTCGGCGTCGGTGTCGACCTGATGATCGATCCACCTCATGAAGTCGCTCTTTCGAGCCATTGTCATTACCTCTTCCTCTTGCTCTTCGCCTTCTTCAACCGTTCCCGCGCGTCCTTCTGGTAGCCCCGCATCTGGGTAAGAACGCCGGCTGGAAATGCGGTCCTGCTTCTTCACCATGCCGCCCAAGAGCCGGATGATCTGGCCGGTTTCGAACATGTAGAAGAGCCGAACCTGGTTGCGGCGCAACTCGAACAGCCCGTCTCCGAGCGCCTTCGAGTGGGGCTCGCGGAGCTTGTTGCCGAGCGTCTCGGCAAGCTTGATTAGCGCGATCGCCTCCGCCTTGGCGTCGGGCGGCAGCCCGGCGATGAAGGTTCGCACTGGCGCTTCCCCCGCCGCAGTGCGGTACTCCTCGATTCGCCATGCCATAGCGCAGCATAACCCTAGAGATATATATGAGTCAAGGGTTATACCACGAACGGGGCCGGCGGGGGAGTCACGTGGCTGCCACTTCTGCGCTCGCGGGTTGCTATTTCTCGGTGCCTCCAACCGCGTCGCCGTTCGAGCATCGGGTAGTGCTGGGTGGCCAGGAGCGTCCCCCAGCGGACCTCCGGTTTGACCGTTGGGAGCGGGGTACTAGACAGGCGTATCGCCTACCCCCGGCGCTGGTCTTGCGTGAGAGGTTGTGAGTAAATCGTCGCGAGCAGCCCCGAGCGCCAGGAGCCGCGGAGCGAGCGACGAGACATATCAACTCGATAGGCGTGACGAGCACGCGACGCCGCGATCGGGATGCGCAGTAGATATATTCACAACCTCTGACATGAAGTATTACAATGAACGCTTAGTAATACCTATCCGAGGAGGCGGGCATGAGCACTACCCTCACAGCCAAGGGACAGGTCACCATACCCAAGAAGATCCGCGATGTCCTGGGGCTTGCTCCGGGGAACGCCGTCGAATTCGACGTCGACGAACAAGGACGGATCGTCATCCGTAAGGCGGGCGAGAAGCCTATACGCCGGACCCACCACCGCGACCGCTTCGCCCGCGATCCGGCCGGACGGCCCCACCTGCCGCGTGATGGTCTTGTCTGCCACGCGCACCTCGCCTGACAAATCGGATTATAGGGATATAAAGATAGCTACATATATCAGTCGCAGCCTGGGTCGGTCAACACCGCGGTCGCAATCGGCCCCTTCGCGCGACTCGTTCACGGATCGCGACGCTCCGCAGAGCTCGGCCCAAGCGCATCCTCGAACTGCACGTCAGCCCGATCAGCTTGGTGAGCAACCCCGGACCGGGACTGCCTTCAGATTCGACCTTCCGGCAACCCGTTAACCTCGCCGCGTCTCAGTGGCGGCCACCACCGAACCCATGATGCCCACCGAACCCATGATGCCCGCGGAACCCATGA
This sequence comes from Gammaproteobacteria bacterium, assembly GCA_050740495.1. GTDB lineage: Bacteria > Pseudomonadota > Gammaproteobacteria > JACCXJ01 > JACCXJ01 > USCg-Taylor. The sequence continues at coordinate 3,048 of JBOIDH010000256.1, forward strand.
TGCCCACCGAACCCATGATGCCCGCGGAACCCATGATGTCCGCGGAACCCATGATGTCCGCGGAACCCATGATGCCCGCGGAACCCATGTCGGAATCCGTGCGGGTGATGGAATCCTCGATGAAATCCTCGGTGGTGAAACCGATGGAAGCCGTGGTCGAAATGCCCATAGAAGGGATAGCCGCGAAACCCGAAGCCAAAGTGTCCGCCGAAATGCCCTCCATTGAAACCGTGGCCGTGGGATCCCTGCCCAAAATGAAACGAGAAGCCCCCGGCCTGGGCGGGGGAGACTATAGTTAGTAGCGCTACGAAGACCAGCGGCGCTACCACGCTGGATAACTTGATCGCCATTACCTAACCTCTCGCCTCGCACCAGCGTCCGTACCACGCCCCGGCGATATACGCGATTCGGTCATGTGCCGCCATGTCAACGTGGATCCGCAGCGCCGCCCAAAGCAAGAGCGACGCAAACGCCGAACGTACCTCTCTCCTGCCCTGACGAATCCGGGCAACTTCTATTAGACACAGAGCTTTCGCACGAGTTGCGCCGCTCCGGCCAGCAACCTGCCGGAGTCTTCACCGAGCTGGCTAAGCGGCGCTGCGTGGAGTTGGGTTTCGCTAGAAATCGAGTCGGGATTCAAGGCCATATTGCTTCCCCTCCAGGCAACTTCGTTTGGTCCACCGAGTCGTGGGCGTCAGGTGCGGCGAGCCGCCCTTGAGGCCTCAACGGGACAAGCGTTGCGCGAGGCCGGTGAGCCGCCGGGCCGCCTTGACGGTGGTGACGGCAATGGCAAGGGCTTGCGGTTGGCCGATGACCACCACCAGACGCTTACCGCGCGTGACCGCAGTATACAAGAGATTGCGTTCGAGCATCGGGTAGTGCTGGGTGGCCAGGGGCACGACCACCGCCGGGAACTCCGAGCCTTGGCTCTTGTGGATCGAACAGGCGTAGGCAAGAACGATCTCGTCCAGCTCCCCGAAGTCGTACTCGACCGCTCGACCATTGAAACCGGCGCTGAGCACGCCCTCGTCGAGATCGATATGGGTGATCCGTCCGATATCGCCGTTGAAAACCTCCTTCTCGTAGTTGTTCACCATTTGGATGATCTTAT
>JBOIDH010000257.1:0-4129 GCA_050740495.1 Gammaproteobacteria bacterium
CTACGTTCCAGCCGAGATCCAAGCGCCGCACCGATGGGTGCAGGGCGAGGCCGATGTTAGCCCACGCGGCGGGCGCAAGCTCTGCGAGCGGCTCCGCCGTTAGGGGCGGCGCATGCGCGGCGTCGAAAGCCTCACCCAGCCGCCATTCAAAAGCCGCTAGTTCCGAAAGCCAAGGTTCATTGCGGAAACCTTCGGAGGATGCGAGAAAAGCGTGGAGGTACTGCCCGAAGTAGCGTATGGAAAAATGCCCGGAGGGATAGGCATCGGTATATACCGCGGCCAACTTAGCGAAGCGCTCCGCGCCGACCATGGCCCGCAATCCGGGGAAGTCGGTCGCCAAGGCTTCTTGGAGCCGTACACGGTAGGCATTAGCGTAAATCTCGAGGCGCGTCTCGGCGCTTACCGAGGGGCTCGCCAGCACCTCGGTTTGCGCGCCCGGGCGGCGCGCAAGCACATAGGCCTGAATGGATTGCTGTAGCTCACGCAAGCTCGGCATGGACGTCACGGGCGGCCGAGGAATCGTGCGGCGGGAGCGCTTGGGTGGCGATCCGTTCCGCCTGCGCCAGCTCCGCAAGCAAGTCCTCGAACGGGGGAATATTATCATCGCGCTCGATCATGGTAGACACCTTTCCGAAAAGCATAATCGCCCTGGCATAAAGGTCCCACACGGGATCGATTATGGGCTCGTCGTGAGTATCGATGCGGTAGGCGCCATAATCACGGTGGCCGGCGAGATGAAATTGCTGCACCCGTGCGAGTGGCAGGTGTTCGATGTAGGTGTACGGGTCGAACGCATGGTTGCAAGCGCTGACGTACACGTTGTTGATGTCGAGCAGGAGCAGACAATCGGATTCCTCGGCGAGGGCTCCGAGAAATTCCCATTCCGGCATTTCCGAGGCGCGGTAGTCGAGGTAGCTCGACACGTTTTCCAACAGGATCCGCCGTCCCAGGTACTCTTGAACCTGGCGCACGCGCCCGGCGGCATGATGCAAAGCTTCGGCGGTGTAAGGCAAGGGCATTAAATCGTGCAGGTTAACGGGTTTCACACCGGTCCAGCACAGGTGGTCGGAAATCCAGGCGGGCTCGATGCGATCGGCCAAGGTCTTGAGTTGCTTGAGGTAGCCCGCATCGAGCGGATCCGTCCCGCCGATCGAGAGCGAGACGCCGTGCATCACGATCGGATAATCGGCGCGGATGCGTTCGAGGTAATCGACGGGCTTGCCGCCGGCCACCATATAGTTTTCGGAGACTATTTCGAACCACCCGAGCGGTGGCTGGCCGGCGAGGACGGCTTCGTAATGCTCCTTGCGGAGACCGAGGCCAAAACCGAGCGCCGGAAATCGCTTTTCCGAAATGGGGAGCATTGGACAGGCGGGGCGGAGGCCGCCCCGCCTCAACTTCTCTGGCCCTTATTCGGTCACTTTGCCGCCTTTAGTCTCGCACTCCTCCTTGGTCAAGGATACCCAGCCTTGTCCGGAGCACGCGTTTTTTCCTTTACAGGCGTTAAGATCGGTTTTGGTGTTGCACTCCGAGGTTCCTTTGCACGCGTTAACGCCGCTGCATTTTACCTTACCTTCGGCGGCGGGGTGGATGTCTTCCGCCAGTATGGGATGGCTCACGAATAACGCCGCGGCAGCCGTGGCCAATAAAACGCCCTTGGTATTTTTCATACGATGGTCTCCTGATGGTGGATAGATAGGCCGGCCGCTATCGAGGTCCTGTTCGATAGCGGGCCGTCCAACGCAAGCGCAGTATCAGACTGCGCTCCCCCGGCATTCTTCCATGAACGCCCTCAAGAGGTATTCGTTGCTGCGTAGCAGGGCCGGTGCTGCAGCGGTCGAATTCGGGAACGCTCTTTATGACCATAAGCACCGCAACAGGGGACTCGAATATGCCAAAGGGTGGGTTCGTCAGATCGTAGCGGTGCGTAATTATCAGTGTCTCTGGGCTCGCAATGCGGTCATCACGGCGAATTTCCCTACTCGGACCTTGGATGCCTGACAAAGTTCAATGCCCCGCGCCACGGTAACCGTGTTAACCACGGTATAAGGCGAACTCGACCGGCGTTCGTTTGTCAAGCGGCTGAAAACTCATCTCGTTATCGTTATGCTGTCGCTTATAAAAGCGGCGGCGTCTCGTGTTACCGGGAGGCATCGCCGCGCGTCACGACGGTTTGAAATCCGCAGGCGGGAACGCTAGACGTCATGATATACGTGGAACTAGTGGGCATGCTGTTGGTTATTCTCCTGGCCGCCGAGATTTTCACCAATGCGTTGGAACATCTGGGTGAAAAACTGAAAATCTCCGAAGGAGTCACGGGCTCGCTGTTTGCCGCTGTCGGCACCGCCATGCCGGAGAGCATGGTCCCCATTCTCGCTATCTTTGCCGGGACTGAACATGTGGACGTCAACGAAGAGATAGGCGTCGGGGCGATCATCGGCGCACCGCTGATGCTCTCCACGCTATCCTTATGCCTGATGGGCTTGTCGGTCGTCGGGCAGCGCGGGTTTAGCGGGGGGCTCACGCCCGAGAAAACCGGGCTCGCACGCGACCTAAATTTCTTTTTGCTGGCCTTCGGCATCGCTGCCGGGGCGCTTTTTATCCCGCGAGAACCCCACTATTTCGTCACTTTAAAAGTTGTGCTGGCCCTGACCCTGGTGCTCATTTATTTCGTCTATGTCATGCTGACGCTGCGGGTGTCGGCGCAATTGGTTAGGGATGGCCACGGTACGCAGGCGCATACGGACATGTTTCTGTGCCGGCTCGGGTTGCCCGACCACATGCTGGTCCTGTTATTTCAGATCGCTATTGGGCTCGGGTTATTGGTCGCTGGCGCGGAAGGGTTTATTCATAATGTAGATCAGGTGGCGCGCGAGATCGGCGTTTCAGCGCTGTTGCTGTCGCTCCTGATCATCCCCATCGCGACCGAGCTTCCCGAGAAGGTGAACAGTATACTCTGGATCCGCCGTAACAAAGACACACTGGCGTTCGGAAACATCACGGGCGCAATGGTGTTTCAGGGTACGATACTTCCGGCCATCGGTATCCTGTTGACACCCTGGGATTTGCGCCTGGAGGTATTCACGGGGGTGCTCGTCGCCTTCGTCGCGGCCCTATGGCTGAGGCTGGCGGTCCGGGTGGGCAGGCTCTACGTCTGGCAGCTCATCATTAACGGTAGCCTCTACGCTGCCTATCTCATTGCGGTCTTGGGGTAGCGTTCCTAACGGCGCCAAAACGCCGGTCACTAAACCACGGAACCTCATGAATCAGCAAAAGAATCGCGACCGTACACCCTCTGCGCGCGTGATCTGGCAGGTATCCCTGTGGCTGGGAGTTTCTATCCTCGGGGCGAGCGCGGTGGGCGGTATCGCGCTGCATCGAGGAGAGACGATCAACGGCCTGTGGTTCATCGTCGCCGCACTGTGCATCTATGCACTCGGTTATCGCTTCTACGGCGCCTTTATCGCCGCCAAGGTGTTGGCTTTGGATGGCACTCGTGCTACTCCGGCTGAACGGTTAAACGATGGCCGCGACTTTGTCCCCACACATAAATGGATCGTTTTCGGGCACCACTTTGCGGCCATCGCGGGTCCGGGCCCCCTCATCGGGCCGACCTTAGCGGCACAGTTCGGTTACCTGCCCGGCACCTTATGGATTTTGGTGGGGGCGGTGCTCGGGGGCTGCGTACAGGATTTCGTGATCTTGTTTTTCTCGACCCGGCGCGATGGCCGCTCGCTCGGACAGATGGCCCGCGATGAGCTTGGAGCGGTCGGCGGGGCGGTGGCGCTCGCGGGGGTGATGGCTATCATGATTATTCTCATCGCCGTCCTCGGGCTGGTCGTCGTCAACGCGATGAAACATAGCCCGTGGGCCACCAGCACCGTCGCCGCGACGATCCCGATCGCCTTGTTGATGGGCGCTTATATGCGCGGCATCCGGCCCGGACGGGTGCTCGAAGGGACCTGCCTCGGTGTGATCTTGCTGCTGCTCGCGGTCCTGGGTGGAGGGTGGATCGACGCACAGCCCTGGCTACGCGTTTGGTTCGATTACGACGCTCCGAGCCTGGCACTCATGGTCATCGCCTACGGCTTTGCGGCCTCGGTTCTTCCGGTCTGGCTCTTGCTCGCGC
>JBOIDH010000258.1:0-4110 GCA_050740495.1 Gammaproteobacteria bacterium
GACGACATCAAGTACCGCATGGGCCGCGATGCGGAGAGCGGGAGAAATGAAGATTCTGGAGGACTGCTTCGGAAACAAGGTGCGGCTTACGGGCGAACGGCTTGGCCACATTTTGGAGCATCCCGAAATGCAGGGGATGGAACAGGAAATCGAGCGGGTGATGCACAAACCGCAGTTTGTTCGGCGGTCGCGCTCGGACGAAGCCGTGCGGTTGTTTTATGCGTTCTACGCTCAGACATTGGTGGGTGGCAAGTGGTTGTGCGTTGTGGTTAAGTACGTCACGAAAGATGCCTTTGTGATCACCGCCTACCTGACCGACAAACCGAAAGCTGGAGAAAACCTGTGGCCGAGAAAGTGAAAGTGTGGTTCGACGCGGAAGCGGATTACCTCGAAGTCCAGTTCCGCGAGGGGGCGGGCTATATGAAGGAAACCGCCCACGATGCCGTGATGGAACGGGTCGATACGCAAGGTAATGTGCTCGGGTTCAGCATCCTTGGAGTGAGCCGGTTTAGGAAGGACAAACCATTGGAGGCGGAGCTGACTGCGACGTGAACCGCCACCTCTCCCCCCGAACGTTTGACCGGAACATGAGCTGCAAGCGATGAGACTACGCGTTGACCGACCCTGTATGCACCGTTTACCCCGGTTAGGTTTGCGGTAAGGAGACCGTCGCCCGACATTGACGGTGATACGGCAATGCCGTATATAGGCGAGTGTACACTGTCATCGAAACTCTAACATTTTCGCGCCTGGCCGCCGACTACTGGACCGAGGAGGAACGTAGTACCTGCGCCTCCTACATCGCGACCAATTCCGAAGCCGGTGACGTTGTTCCTGGTTCCGGCGGCGTGCGCAAGGTGCGCTGGAGTTACCCTGGCCGTGGCAAGCGAGGCGGGGTGAGGGTTATCTATTTCAATCGCCTCACCCGTGGTGAAATCTGGTTGCTATTGATCTATGGCAAGAGTGCGAGAGAAAATATCCCCGCGCATGTGCTTCGCCGGATCAAGGAGGAAATCGAAAATGCCTAAGACCGAACGTGAATTGAACACACGCGATGCCAAGCGCGATATCGGGGCTGAACTGCTCGCTTCCGTGCGAGAGATGAAGGCTGAGGCTCGTGGCCGCACGCACCAACCGCTTGTCTCCGAAGTAGCACGGGCACGGCTTGCTTCCGGGTGGTCGCAGCCTGCATTTGCCGCCCTTCTTGGGGTCTCGGTTCGCACCTTGCAAGACTGGGAGCAAGGCCGGCGTAAACCGTCTGGGGCGGCGAAAACTCTGCTCAAGATCGCCGAGCGCCATCCCGAAGTTCTCCAAGAACTCGCGGCGTAGCGCCTAAGCAAGCCTGCAGCACCGACACGCGCAAAGAGAGCGCGCGCCGGTTAGCCCAAACGCTTACATGGACCGACCCTGTATGCACCGTTTACGCGGAGTTCTATAAGGCCTCGGCGGCGAAGTCCGCGAGGCGCGAGCGCTCGCCTCGGATAAGAATCACATGGCCACTATGAGGCCAGGCCTTGAAGCGGTCCACGACATAGGTGAGGCCGGAGGTGGTCTCGCTGAGATAGGGTGTATCGATCTGACCGATGTTGCCCAGGCACACCATCTTGGTGCCGGGTCCCGCGCGCGTGATCAAGGTTTTCATTTGCTTCGGGGTCAGGTTTTGGGCTTCGTCGATGATGACGTAGCGGTTGAGAAAGGTGCGGCCGCGCATGAAATTCAACGACCGGATCTTGATGCGTTTCAGAATCAGATCGTGAGTCGCCGCTCGGCCCCACTCGCCCCCCGATTCGGTATGGGTGAGCACTTCGAGGTTGTCCATGAGTGCGCCCATCCAAGGCGTCATTTTTTCCTCTTCGGTGCCGGGCAAAAAGCCGATGTCCTCACCCACCGGCACCGTGACGCGAGTCATGACGATCTCCCGGTAGCCCTGGGTTTCCATGGTCTGCGCCAGGCCCGCGGCGAGCGCGAGCAAGGTCTTGCCCGTACCCGCCGTACCGAGCAGGGTCACGAAGTCCACGGCGGGATCCAGCAACAGGTTCAAGGCGAAGTTCTGCTCGCGATTGCGGGCGGTGATTCCCCAGACCGCGTTGCGCGTCACCCGGTAGTCGATGACTTGCTCGATCGCCGCTTCATGAGCGTCGATGCGCCGGACGATGGCCTCGAGGTTGCGATGATTTTGATGGCACACGAACTGATTCGGGAAGCACTGTGCGGCGAGCGGGCCGCGCACGGTATAGCGCGTGCGTCCGTTCTCCTGCCAACAAGACATATCCTTGCCGTGCTGGTCCCAGAAATCCGCGGGCACATCGAGCACCCCCGTGTAGAGAAGATCCACATCGTCGATCACCTGATCGCTGTAAAATTCTTCGGCATGCACGCCGAGCATGCGGGCCTTAATGCGAAGGTTGATATCCTTCGAGACCAGAACCACCGTGCGCTGCGCATGCATTTTTTGCAACGCGATCGCGGCGGCGAGGATAAAGTGATCCGCCTGGGTGCCGGGCACCGGCATCGGTAAATCCTGCGGCAGGGTGTGGGTTTGCAAGAACAAGCGGCCCCGTGGCGAGGAGAGCGCGGTAGTGTGATTCGGCTGCGGCAGCGCCAGGCCGCGCTCGATCTGGCCCCGGTCGGCGGGGCCGATCAGATCGTCGAGCATACGGCTCACCTGGCGCGCGTTGCGGGCGACCTCCGAAACGCCCTTCTTAGCCGCGTCGAGCTCTTCGAGCACGACCATGGGCAGGTAAACATCATGCTCATGGAACCGGAACATGGCGGTGGGATCGTGCATCAACACATTGGTGTCGAGCACGAACAGGCGGGGCTTGGAATCGGTGACCATCACGCCCGCGGCGATTGTTCAGCCGGTGAGAGTTCTTAGCGCCTCGAGAACCTCGGCGGCGTGTCCGGCAACCTTGACCTTGCGCCATTCGCGGCGCAACACGCCCTCGCCATCGATCAAGAAGGTGCTCCTTTCGATGCCGAAGACCTTCTTACCGTACATGTTCTTTTCCTTCATGACCCCGTATGCCTGGCACAAGGTCTCATCGGCGTCGGAGAGGAGGTCGAAGGGCAGGCATTGCGCCTCCTTGAAGCGCTCGTGGGAACCGAGGCTATCGCGCGAGACCCCGATGATCACCGCGGCGTGCGTCTCGAACTCCTTGGCGCGATCTCGAAAGTCCTGGCTCTCTTGCGTACACCCTGGCGTATGGTCCTTGGGATAAAAATACAAGACCACCTTCTTACGCCGTAGATCCGACAGACGGAGCCGCCGGCCGCCGGTTAAGGGCAGATCGAAATCGGGCACGGGATCCCCGACACGAATGCTCGGGATGGCGGCGATCACTTGACCGGCTCCATCACGGCATCAAGGTTGAGTTGATCGCAAAAATCCATGAATTCGCCGCGTAATGCCGCGATGGAGGTATTGGTCGGCACGCTGACGGTGACGTGGAGGGAGAACATCGGCGTGCCGGTATGCGCCGCGGAATAGCTTCCGGTATACATTTCTTCGATATTGATATCACGGGTGGAAAAAAACTGGGCGATATCATGCACGATGCCGGGATGATCGATCGATACCACCTCCACCGCATAGGGCATCATATTGCCCAGCTTTTTACGCGCGTCGGTACGCTTGGAGCTGATCGTGAGTCCCAAGCTGTCCGCGAGCCGAGGCACCATGCTCTCGATCTTCGCAACCGCGTCCCAGGTTCCGGCAAGCAATAAAACCATCGCGAACTCGCCGCCCAGAACGGTCATCCGGCTATCCAGGATGTTACAGCCACAGTCCTTAACCGCTTTGGAAAATTGGTGCACCAGCCCCGAACGGTTGCTCCCGATCGCGGAGATGACAAGATGATTCTGTACCACGGTGATCATCGGTAAGGGTTTGGCCGATCCCGGAAGTATAGCCGAGATTGTGCATTGAAAACCCATGCCCCGGCAAGGGCGGTTCGAGCCGCCCAAGGCAATCGGACCGTTCTTGTCAAGGTAGTCATTGGAACGTACTATGGCCGGCACCTAAAATGGTAAGGCATTCGTTGCATGTTTCGAGGCAGTATGGTGGCGATGGTAACGCCGATGGAGGCCGGGATCAGTCCCGACGTACCC
>JBOIDH010000259.1:0-4094 GCA_050740495.1 Gammaproteobacteria bacterium
GGATACCATGGGCCACAGGTAGGGCGGGCGAGAGGTCTAGTTGTAGTATAGCGAGAGCAAGGGGATCCAAAAACCGATCCCCGTAAAGGAAAAGCCCTCGTGAGGAGGGGGAGTGGGTTTTATTTCGTGCGCACGGCGCACGCTACGCTGGCTGCCGGACCCCAGCGACTTTGAGTCTTTCGACGAATTTCAGGGTGTCGAAGGGTCACTGCTGCCGGTACCACGGCCGCGTCGAGGACCGAGGAAACGTGGCCTGGGCTCCGAGGGCTTGACGTATGATGCGTGATGCGCCATGCTTTGCATCATGCGCACAACCCTCAATCTCGATGATGATGTTCTGCAAGCGGCCCGCGCCCTATCGCAGCGGCGGGGACAACCGATAGGCGCGGTGATTTCAGAATTGATCCGCCGTGGCCTCGGGCCGTCGCAATCGGTGGAGGTGAGAAACGGCATTCGCCTCTTCCCCGTCCGCGAGGGTGCCGGAACAGTTACCCCCGAGGTGGTGAAGGCACTTCTGGAAGAGACGGATTGAACCGCTATCTGTTGGACATCAATACGCTGCTGGCACTGCTTGACCCGCGGCACGTGTTCCACGAGGCGGCCCACGCTTGGGCCGAGCGCACCCCCGACGTACGGTGGTTGACTTGCCCGCTGGTCCAGAACGGCGTCATGCGCGTCGCTAGCCAGAGTACCTATCCCAACCGTCTCGGCACAGCCAGCGCCGTGCGCGAGGTTTTGCAGGCCTTCTGCGCCGACCCGCGCCACGAGTTCTGCCCCGACGACATCTCCCTGCTCGATGCCGCCCATCTCGCCCGCCCGGACCTCCTCACCCCCTCCCGAGTGACGGATCTCTATCTGATAGCCCTAGCTCACCATCACCGAGCGCGGCTGGCAACCTTCGACCGACGCATCCCCGCCGAGGCTGTCCGCGACGACCCTGAAGTAATTGCCTTGCTCGACGTGTGACGAGAAAGCATAAGACGCCGGAACCGGCTCCATCGGCTATCCCGCTTCCTCCAGACTACGTGGGCTCTTCCAGGGTCGTCATCCCGGCGCAAGCCGGGATCCAGGTTTTACAGAGCATTCTGGCATGGATCGCAGTAGATCAGGGTATTGGTGTATTGGTGTCCAGCAGGTACATTAAAGAGGTTCTCGGAGCGAGTCCTGCCCCAGTCCCTGCCGCAGATCCTCGGCCTCCGGAATATCGGGCCAAGCCCCCGCGAGGGCCGCGAGCTGCGGAGGCCATTCGTCGGAAACCCGCTCGCGAATCACTTTCGCTACCCACTTGCTCTGGGACAAGCCCGATACCTTGGCGACTGCCCTGAGCTTGCGCGCCGTGTCTTCATCCAGATATAGATTGAGCCGCGCCATGGATATCCACCTCGAGCGAATAACGCCCTTTCACGTATATGAGCAAGTATAAGTACCGCGGCCCGCGCTCGCAACAGTGCCTGGCGAACGAAGCATGCTGAGTAGGAGTCGCCCGTGGAGGCTGGGGGTCAACCACCCGGCATCGATACGCGGGACACCCTCGTTCGTGTGCGCGCCGTGCCTGACCCGATTGCCGGCTCGGCAAAATGTAGGTGGCCGTGCGCACCCTGGAAGCTCCGTCGGATGTCCGGCTGCTGTTCTGCCTGCGTGGGACGCACGCTGCGCGCGTTGGTTGAACCGCAGCCGAAACCCGCGATGAGATTCATGCGGCTCAAAAGAAAAGCCCCTCCGGAGGAGGGGCTTTGGGGTTGCGTGGATTTCCCGGATTCCGCTTCGCTTCGTCCACGCTACGCTGGCTTAGAAAAAGGACTTGAGGATTAGCGTGACGACGCCCCCGATGAGTATGGTAAGCATGAGCTTAATGAGCTTGAATTCTCCATCGTGCTCGATCAATTTCCGCTCAATGCGCTCGACATCGGCACGGGAAGCGAGACTCGATTCCAGCGCTTCGGCGAAGACATCACGCTGCGCCTCCGCCATCGCCTTGGCCTAGGCCTCCGGAATCCCGCGGCCTTGAGCCGTTCGGCAAATTTCAGAGTATCGAAGGTAACTGTTGCCATGTGTGCATGGTACCACGGCCGCGTCGAGGACCGAGGAAACGATTCGTGGCATGGATGGAGAGAAGCGGAACCGGGAATCGAAAGTCAGGGCGGCGCACTTGACGAGCACAGGCCGGGAAAAAGAAAAGCCCCTCCGGGGAGGGGCTTTTGGATTTGCGTTTTCCCGGATTCCGCTCTGCTTCATCCGGGCTACGCTACTCTGTACCAGTTAAGCGATTAACGGCACTCGGCTGGTGCGTACCTCGGATCAAGCGTACCTGCGGTCGTAACCGCCATACCTTTTGCCCCGGCGGAGGTAGTACCTGTCGACGCGCACGCCCAGTCGACGTTACCACCAAGACCTACGGCAAGCGGCACGGCCAGCCCAGCGGTGTCACGTACGAACGGCGTCAAGGTAATTAGGTCTGATGTGCCATCCACAACGCTACCACCAAGATTTGCGGCATTGTAATCGATCGTGATCTCCCCGTTCGCCCCGTTTATAGTCATAACCTGAACGTACTTAGTGGGCGTAAAGGCAGGATTCCACGCCAATGCGGCGGCACTAACACCGGTCATGCTATCGGACTGGAAAGACTCACTCACGCTAAGCTTAGCACTCGTGCCGATATTAAGGCCTTCAGTAACCTTAGACCGCACCGTATAGTCCTGATACGCCGGGATCGCAATCGCGGCCAAGATACCGATGATCGCGACCACGATCATCAACTCAATCAATGTAAAACCTTGTTGGAACTTCTTCATTTGAAAATCTCCTAAATTACTTAAACATGGATGGCTCAATGACCCTGAACAGATAGCGCATTCACGATGACCAACTGCGCCTTACGACCGGGCCTCTTCCTTGCCGACCGCGGTTATCTCCGGTGGCTGAGCGCTACAGTGCAGCAGCTATGCCAGGTGCCGCGAGGGGCGATGCGACGCCGGTTTGCGTGACGCGGATCATGGGTTTATCCCCATAGCTACGCGCCGGGGATGACCAATTTCGTCCATTTTTGACGCGGCGCGTGCGCCTTCGATTGATCGCAATCTCGCTCCGCGACAAATTTTCGCCACCCTTGTTACTCGCTAAGATTAACCACATTGAAACCTTCCCGCTGCGCCGCAAGGGACAGCCGTTCGTCGAGGCAGACGAATTCGAGGGATGAGGGCCGGCTCTCGCAAGCGACGAGCGCCGCGGCCAACTGCAAGGAATCGGCCGCGCGTAGCTTATGTACCCGCAGCAACCTGAATGCGATCTCTTTCAACATCTCTGCCGGCTGGATCTCCTGCCAGCTCGCCCGCAGGGCCCGTAAGCGCATCATCGCCTGGGTCATCGACTCTGAGGCCAAGGCTGCCTCGCGTTCTAACCTCGCGAGCGCCGATACGCATTCCACTTCGCTGCCCCACCACACATGCATCACCGAATCCTCGCGTAGAAGACGGAGCAGGGATGGCGTCATGGGCTCCTGAACCAAGAGCGGGACCATCGCCGAGCTGTCCCAGAATTTCACCGCCCCTCGTTCCGTTCATCGAGCAACGCTTGCAGGACGCTCGATCCCTTCTTGGCCTTAGGCGGGCATTCATCGAAAAGGCTTGCCGGCATCACGGCTTGTGCGCGCCGGATGATGCCTTTCCGTTCGAGGCGAGCAAGCTGGCCTTCGGGATCGGCTAAACTGTCCGCGAACACGGGTTCCAGACGGGCTACCGGGATATTCCTATCCATGATGATCACCGTTTCGCCATGCCTAACCGCTTCGAGCAGTTGGCTAAGCTGATTTTTGGTTTGAGTAATAGTAGCCATTTTCATAAAGCTATAATAGCCTCATTTCGGTAGGCTTACCACGCTTTGGTTCGGTGGACCGTGAATTCGCGCTACTACTCGCCTCCTACTATTCGAGCCCTAGCTTCTCCAACCGGTACCGCAGCGCTCGGAAACTTATTCCAAGGAGTTTCGCCGCCGCCGTCTTGTTCCAGCGCGCTTGCTCGAGCGCGGCGAGGATCTGTTGGCGTTCGATCTCGCTGAGATAGCCCTCGATTCCCGCCTGGCCGGCGGGTTCATTC
>JBOIDH010000260.1:0-4082 GCA_050740495.1 Gammaproteobacteria bacterium
ATTGAACCGCTATCAGAGCTTGAAACTAGACCTTTTCGGCGCCGCGGGCAGCGGCGATCCAACACTCGGTCAAGTGTTGTTGCAGTGGCGCGTGGCGCTGGACTGACGCGTCAAGACGCTGCCAGGCAAATCATTGCCCGGCCGCCCTCAACGACCCGAGCCAGGTCATTATCGCGCGCGGTGCCGTGCCGATGCGCGCGAGCAGATCTCGGCGTACAGGAGTATACAAGCGCGGCGTGCCTGCAGTGAGGCGTGTAGCCCGTAAAGGTGGCCGGTCTCAGGCAAGGCAGTCCCTCCCCGGCTCGGGTTTGCGATCTAGGATGTTAGGGGTCGATGAACCTGCGGCTCAGATCGCCGTAGGCATCGATGCGGCGATCGCGCAGGAACGGCCAGTGTATACGGGCTTGCTCCGCTTGGCCGAGGTCGATCGGCGTGACGAGAATGGTTTCCTCGGCAACCGGCGCGCGCGCGAGCACGGCCCCGTTCGGTGCGCACACAAAGCTTTGTCCCCAAAAATCGATGCCGTGCCCGGAGGACGCCCCGGGCGTCGGCTCGAACCCGGTGCGGTTAACCGCCGCGACGTAACATCCGTTGGCAATGGCGTGGGCGCGCTGCGAGATCTCCCAGGCCTGGTGTTGTTGCACACCGTAAGTCTCTTTTTCCTCCGGATGCCAACCGATCGCCGTGGGGTAGAACAAGATCTCGGCGCCGCGGAGCGCCGTCAGGCGCGCGGCCTCGGGGTACCACTGATCCCAACAGACCAAAACACCCAGCATGCAGCGCGAGGTGCGGAAGGCGAGAAAACCGAGATCACCCGGCGTAAAGTAAAATTTTTCAAAATAACGCGGATCGTCGGGAATATGCATTTTCCGGTAGGTCCCAAGGACCCCGCAGTCCGCGTCGATCACGGCCGCGGTGTTGTGGTAGAGACCGGGCGCGCGGCGCTCGAAAACGCTCACGATGACGACGATCTCGATCTCTTTTGCCAGCGCCGAGAACGCTTCGGTCGAGGGGCCCGGCACCGGTTCGGCCAAGGCGAAGAATCGGTGCTCCTCGGTCTGGCAGAAATAGCGGGAACGGAATAGCTCCGGCAGACAGACGATATTCGCGCCTTGCCCGGCCGCTTGGCGCGTCATCGCCAAGGCCCTGGAGAGGTTGGCGCCCGGATCTTCACCGCAGCGCATCTGGATGAGGCCGAGATTGAGGGTCTTGATGGGATGCACCGGAGGCTTATTCTCGCTCGGCGATCAGTCCACTGGCTTGTAATAAGTGCTTTGCGAGAAGCACTCCATGTATTGCTCCAGGAGCTCCACGCCGGCCTTGGGGCGAATGATCCCCTTCTCGATCTTTTGGCGGATGAGATTATTCATCCGGCGGTGGAGATCGTTCGGGAAGTATTGAACCAAGGCTAGCTGGTCCTGGATCGAGGTGCCCGGTATGATCTTCTCGATGTAATAACCCGCGGGCTCTTCGGCGTCGGCGTACACGTGGGCCTCGGCGACGCGGCCGAAGAGGTTGTGCGAATCACCCATGATGTCTTGATAGGCGCCCATGAGGAAAAACCCGAAATAGTAAGGTTCCTTACCTACGAGATCATGGACTTCGAGAAACCGCTTGTCGGAATTCGATGAAACGTAATGGGACACCTTGCCGTCCGAATCGCAGGTGAGGTCTACGAGTACGGCGCGGCGGTCAGGCCGTTCATTCAACCATCGCAACGGCATGATCGGGAATCCTTGTCCTATCGACCAATGATCGAGAATGGACTGGAAAACCGAAAAATCGCACAGGTATTGATCCACGAGATGGTCGTTGAGCGCGAGCAATTCAGTGGGAACCGACTCCGGCGCAAGGCGCTCGATCCGCTCGTGTATCGCTTTGCAGGCGGACCAATACAGGCGTTCGGCCAGCGCCTTTTCTTCGATCGGAAGATACCCTAGACCGAACAAGGTATCCGCTTCCTGACGTTTTTCGACCGCGTCGTGGAAAGCCTCGCGCAAATCCGATAACTGCCGCTTGTCTCTGCGATTGGCGGCGTCTTTTATTCTGCCGAGGATTTCATACAGTTCCCGGACCGTCGGGTTGATATCCGCCGGCGGGGTGAATGCAGGATCCACGAGGTCTTTGTTATAACTGCCTAGCGCCTCCACGATCAATACCGAGTGATGCGCGGTAATGGCCCGGCCGCTTTCCGAAATAAGAATCGGGTGCACCACCTGCTCCTCGTCGCAGACTTCCTTGACGGAATAGACCACCGCGTTGGCATATTCTTGCAGCGCGTAATTGACGCCATCGTGATCGCCCGAGTAACCCGCTCCGTAATTTACCCCCAGGCCGCCGCCGACATCCAGGTACTGAAGCGGTACGCCGCGCTTGAGAAGCTGGGCGTAGACCTGGGTGATTTCCTTGACGGCTTGCTTGACGATCTGGATATCGGAGATCTGGCTTCCAAGGTGGAAATGCAGCAGCACCAGCGCATCGGTATGATTGGTTTCTTTCAAGCGCTGAATCAGCATGAGCAACTCTGGAATCGAGATCCCGAACTTCGATTGATCCCCGCCCGATTCGGCCCATTTCCCCGATCCGCTGGTCCCGAGGCGTACCCGCACACCGCAGCGGGGCCGCACGCTCATTGCCTGGGCAACCCGTAGCAGATGCTCAAACTCTCCGTACTTCTCGATCACCGGGATGACGTTTTGACCAATCTGCTGGCCGGAGAGGATGAGCCGGAGCATCATCTCGTCTTTATAGCCATTGCAGATCAATAAAGCCCCGTCCTGTTCGAGATGGGGAAGCGCCGCTACCAACTCCGCCTTCGATCCGCTCTCGAGCCCCATCCCATAGGGACGCCCAGCCTCAAGCACTTCCTCTACGACCTCGTGTAATTGGTTGACTTTTATTGGATATACGCCTTGATACCGGTTGCGGTATCCGGAATCACGGATGGCCTTGATAAAGACCTTGTTCAAGCGTACGACACGAGCTTGGAGGACATCCTGGAAGCGAATCAAAGCTGGGAACGAAACATTACGCTGCCGCAGATCTTGGACCACGGCATAAATATCGATCGCCAGGGACTGTTGCTGCAGGGGTCTGACCGCGACGTGACCGTCCTCCTTGATGAAAAAAAACGAATCACCCCAAGCCTTGACGCGGTACAATTCCTCGGCATCCTCGACGGTCCAATCAGCACGGGCGTCCGCGGCGGCGGCCTCAGTCGTTGACTCAAGCTCTTTGACGGAACTCAAAGGGATTCCTCGGTCTCGGTCGCTAACCTTTAGCCGCCGTTCGACAACACGCAGGCGAAGATGAGTGGCGCAACGATCGTGGCGTCCGACTCGATGATATATTTCGGTGTTTCCACCGCCAATTTCCCCCAGGTGATTTTCTCGTTTGGAACGGCGCCCGAATACGACCCAAAACTGGTTGTGGAATCGCTGATCTGGCAAAAGTAACCCCAGCGCGGTATGTTCTTTAGCTGTAAATCCTGCTCCAACAAGGGCACGACGCAGATGGGAAAGTCCCCCGCAATCCCGCCGCCAATCTGGAAAAAACCGACGGAATGCTCGGCCGCGGTGCTCTGATACCATGCCGCGAGCGCAATCATGTACTCGATCCCGCTGCGCACGGTATGGACGTTTTTTATATCCTTTAGAATGCAGTGCGCGGCGTAAATATTGCCGAGCGTCGAATCCTCCCAACCGGGAACAAAGATCGGCAGGTTTTTTTGCGCCGCCGCCAGCAGCCAACTGTCCTTGGGATCGATTTGATAAGCCGTCTTCAAGCGCTCTTCGCGCAGGATGCGATACAGGAACTCATGGGGGAAACGTTGCCGGCCGACCTGGTCTGCCGCGTTCCATTCGTCAAGGACCGCGGCCTCGATGCGCCTGATCGCCTCATGTTCCGGAATGCAAGTGTCCGTGACGCGGTTTAAATGGCGCTCCAACAGTGAACATTCGTCCGCGGGGGTCAAGTCGCGATAGTGGGGTATACGGACGTAGTGTTCATGGGCCACGAGGTTGAAGAGGTCTTCTTCTAAATTCGCGCCCGTGCAGCATATTGCATGTATTTTACCGCGGCGG
>JBOIDH010000261.1:0-4068 GCA_050740495.1 Gammaproteobacteria bacterium
GCGTCGTGGTGCGGGGTGGGTCCGGAATGACCTTCGATGCCACTAAACCGTGGTGGCGCGCGGTGCAGGATTGGCTTCAGTCGCCTCGAGTCAAGATTCGCTCACGGTGTACCAGTTACTGATATACGTCAGCACCCATGGCATGGCGTCGGGATACGGCAACAGTCCGCCAGCGATGCCGGCCGCCACCCCCACGTAGTACACAGGAAAGATGCGCAGCGCTCTGCGCAAGTAGAACTGCCGCAGCGAAAGCTTCAGCGGCTGATCGACCAGCGCGCTTCTCTCGCGCACGCCCAGCGATATGCGGGTAATGAGAAACCCACTCAGGACGAAGAAAATCCGAACGCCTATCTCGCCGCTGGGCACAAAGCGCGCGTACGAAGGCAGATAGTGCTGCAACAAGACGATGCCGATAGCGAGGGCTCGGACCCCGTCCAACTGCGGCGCATATTTTTCTGATTGGTCTTCCGTGCGCATCACCAATCGTGCCCTAGGAACAGCGAAAATTCCATGAACTCAATTTCCGTTCTCAGACCCGAGAAACCCTGATGCCCTATACCCACTTTTCTTGTCGACGAAAAAGGGCGTTTACTTTTCCTATACCCACGGCTCGACTGGGTACCTCGGAGGAGCGTCGGCGAAATCATCGCGGATGCATGGGAGTGGCATTGTGATGGGACCCGCCTCGATACTGGCAGGCCAGTCACGTCGTAGCCAGCTTCGTCGCGGATGTGTTCGCCTCGGTCCATGTCGCAATACCGGTTGTTGATCGAGTGTCCTGGGATACGAATGATATCCTGCGTCACCATGCTCCGCACCGTGGGTAGGGCGTGCATGAGATTCAGCGTCGTCAACGCCGAGGCATCGTCGATGTGATGAATTACCCCAGCAGCAGCACCCGTGTGATACGGTGTTTGACCAACAGTTCGGACAAGTGTAGCTGCACGCGGGCATCCGTGAGTAAACTCGTAAGGTCCACCGCGTGGGAATTTCGCGTCTAACTTCGCCACCGCGGCACGCCGGCGAGCCGCATCGAGGTATTCTTCGGAGATGTCGATGCCGAGATAAAACGCCAGGCGGCACTGGGGAGAGACGTACCGCAGAATGTCGCAAGGGCCGCAGCCCAGGTCGGCCACGCGCTCATTCGTATCGGTCAGGCCGTACAGCTCCGTCCACTTCCGGAAAGGCAATCCGCCGGTCGCGAAATGCCGCGCGTAGTGGTACATAGTCGGATGGGCAAGGATGTTTTTCCACTTCAAGGCCATAACCGGCTCATGCCCGACGGATCTTCCTTCTCAGCAATCGGCGAGAAATTGGCATAACGCATTGAGCGGTATGGAATACTTGAGATAGAGGCGGATAGGCGTTACTGCCTACAAAGCTCTCGCTGCGGTGTTGGGGAAGGTAATGCCGAGCGCCGAGAAGATAGCCGACTGAATGGCATCGGGACGCGGTAGGCGGGCGAAGGTTTTGTCGTTAACCGGGTAGTAGAGGTAGGTCATTCGGGATAGCGCCGTCAACGCGTCATCGAGGGTCAGGGCATGGGGGTCCTCATCGGTGGTCCCGAAAGCCCGGTGCAATCGTCTCTCAAAGAGACGGGTGAGTTTCAAGGCCAACAGGGCGATAAACACGTGGGCTTTGGTACGCGCCGCTTTGCGCAAGAAAATGGGGCGCACCTCTAAGAGGCCGGTTTTGAGGGTGCGGAAATTGCGCTCGACCTGTTGTAAGTCGCGGTAACGCGCATCGACCGTTTGGGGGTCCATATGCTGGGGGCTGACATCGGTCTCCAACAGATAGCAACCATCCAGGAGGGCGCTCTCGGCCATCGCCTCTTCATCCACGGTGCAGTGGAGGCGGCGCTCCTCGAGGGTGAGGCGGACGAAGGCCTGGAGTCTATGGCGCTTTATCCAGTCGGCGAGTTGCTCCAGCCCGGCCCTTGGGTTGGCCCGTCGGTGGGCTTGAACAAAGGCGTTGCGTTGAGCGAGCCGCTCGCGCAAACGGGACAACTTATCTTCCCGCCGTTGACCCTCTCGGTAACGGATCGCTTCGTTACGGCGCAGGATTAAACGCTTGGCCTGATGCTCGACCTCCGCGATCTCGGTATCGAACAGATCCGCTTGCAACACCCCCTGCTTGAGCAGCGCTCGGATCTGGGCATTCGTCAGCGCCGTGATGTAGCGCCAGCACTCGGCACCGAGTGCCGCTTTGCCTTTAGACTTGACCATCCCGCGGTCCCCCACGAACACCACCTCTTGCACACCGAACTGCTGCTTCAAGGTGGTGATTTGCTCCGCCAGGGTAGCGGGATCGGCGGTGTTGCCCGCAAAGACCCGCGCGGCGAGCGGCTCGCCGTCGGCGGCCGTCAGCAGACCGATCACGATCTGTTTCTTGCCCCGCTTGCCGTCGCGGTTGTAGCCAAAGGCCGCCAGCTCGTTGTGATCGCCCTCCAAATAGCTGGAGGTCACATCGTAGAGCACCAGCACGGGAGTTTGACCGCTGCGGCGCACATAGGCGTGATACAAACGCTGTTCGATCTTCGGTTGCGCCTGCGCCAACCAGTCCAAGGCGGCGTACAAGTCGTCCTCATCAAAGGCCGACAGCCCCAAGAGATCCTCCACCGCGTGCGCCTGGGCCCAGCGCACCGCTGAGAGCCGTGAGCCCCCATGGGCGATGCGGGCCAGCACTAAAAACACCACCCGCTTGGCCTCCTCCGTGCGTCCTAGGGCTTGGGGGATCTCGAGCGCTTGAGCGAGCTGTT
The DNA here is from genome assembly GCA_050740495.1 of Gammaproteobacteria bacterium. GTDB lineage: Bacteria > Pseudomonadota > Gammaproteobacteria > JACCXJ01 > JACCXJ01 > USCg-Taylor. Next base: position 2,759 of record JBOIDH010000261.1, read on the forward strand.
TCAAAGCAAACAGCACCCCGAAGATGGGACCGCTTTGGGGATCACCCAACAGCCCATCAAACTCCCCGCGCAGCGCTCGGCGCAGGGCTTCGATGCGCTCGGGCGCCCACTGGGTGAGGTTGGCCAGGGTACGGGATTTGACTTTTTTGCCTTCCCGATAGCCTTCGCGCAGGAGGATGGCGGGTGGGGAGTTGCGATTCGGGACGACCGCGATATACATGCGCACATTATATGGATATGCTCCTTAACATGCAAGCACTATATGTTGTATTACATGCCAACACAGCTAGGTGCGAAATCACACCTTTCAGCAATATTTCAAGAACTTAGGAACTCCGGGTTAAGGAAGATCCGCCCGAAGGCGTACTTGATTTCATAGTCGGAGAGCTTGCCATCGGGGCCATCGGTGGTGACGAAGAATTTCCCGTTGCGCTTGGAGAACGTCGAGGTGATTCCCGCATACTCAAAGGTCGCGTTGGCAAAATTACCGAGCACGGTGCGCCCGTTGGCCATCTGCATGGCGAGGTCGTGGTGCGAGCCTCGCTAAGCTTCGACCTCCTTGGCGTGGCAGGCGCGCAGGCAGCAGAGCCGACATAATTCAGCGCGACAGGCGGGGACTTAGGGGTAGGAGATGCAGTGAGACGCGGGGTTTCGGATGGGCGTTGCGACCACCAGAGAGTGAGGCTTGCGGCAGCGACGACAGCCACTCCCGCGACCCAATGTCGGGACCGCCGATGCGTATGGCTCTGCTGTGCCGCCGCCGGCAACTCCAAGGTTGCGGCGTTGGGCGCGGAACGTTGTTCCTTCTTTCGCTTCTTCTGGCCCACTCAGCAATCTATAAGGTCGAGTTGACCGAAGGAAACCCTAACACCAAGCCTAAGTCAACTCATGGAATAATCACGCCCTTCTGAACAGGCGTTCATGGACCTCTGCTAAGGCGGTTGAATGACAGTTTCTGCAAAACATGACGTCTCCCCCTATGGTATATTGACTGACAAAGGTTGCCCTCACGGGCTGCCCTTGTCGCACCACCGAGCATACGGGGCGCGTACCGCGGCGCGGTGAACGGCGACGGAAGATCCCAATTAGAAATTCAATCTGGCGCGATTCTCAAAATCCCTTCACTAGGGTCACCACCAGGTTTTCCCCTTCAAAGCGCGCCTCGGCGCCGAACTCCCACTGGTAGCGAACCGTTAGGGCGGCCTTCCACGGCACGAACGTCAGGCCGGCCTGGATACCTGCGGCGTGGACCTCGTCCTTAGCGTTGAGTTGCACATTACGGATCTGCGGGACATCCGATCCCGAATCCT
>JBOIDH010000262.1:0-4062 GCA_050740495.1 Gammaproteobacteria bacterium
CCCCAACCCTCTCCCATATATGGGAGAGGGAGCAAAGACGATGCCTATTGCGGAAGGATAGGAACCTTGGAGAGGTAACCCAAAATTTCACGTACGTGTGGTTAGATTTGTTCACAAGCTCACCGGTTGGCTGGAGCCGTCCGCCGGACCCCTGGGAGGCGGCGTGCCCGCGGGCGCCGGCTGCGGGGCATTTTGGCCATGGAAGGCGCCAACATCTGAGCGTCGACGCGCGCCACCGGGATCTTATGGCCGATGAAGGCTTCGATCTCGGGTAAGGAATAGACATACTCTTCACAAGCGAAGCTGATCGCATCCCCGCTGACGCCCCCCCGCGCCGTACGCCCAATCCGGTGGACGTAATCCTCGGCATTTTGCGGCAGATCGAAATTAATGACATGACTGACCTCGGGAATGTGCAATCCACGGGCGGCCACGTCGGTGGCGATCAATGTCGACAACTCGCCGCGCGCGAAGCGGCCAAGCAGCGCTTGGCGCTGTTTCTGCGGTACGTCACCCGATAGAGCCTTTCCCGCAAGCCCGTTGGCATTGAGAGTAATCGATACCGTCTCGGCACCGCGCTTGGTATTGACGAAGACCAAGACGCGCGGCGATTTAATCTGCTGCAAGAGACCCAACAGCAACGCCAGCTTGTCCTTGCTCTCGATATGGTAGAGCCGCTGCGTCACCTGGTCGACGGTGACCTTGTCCGGGTCAATGACCACGATATGAGGGTTGTTCATGTGCTCGTAGGCCAGCTCGTGGACCCGCCACGACAATGTGGCCGAGAACAGCACTGTGAGTCGCTCGGGCGGCGGCGGCATGCGCCGCAACAAAAATCTAATATCGCGGATAAAGCCGAAATCAAACATCGCATCGGCCTCATCGAGCACCGTGACCTCAATGGCGCGAAAATCGACGGCCCGTTGCTTGTGGTAATCGATCAGACGGCCGGGCGTGGCGATGAGCAGATCCGGCTTTTCCCCGAGCGCCGCTCGCTGCTTTTCGTAATCGACCCCGCCGTAGACCAAGGCGGTGCGGAGCGCGGTAAAGCGGCTGATGAGCAAGGCATCTTGGTAAATTTGGAGGACCAACTCGCGTGTAGGCGCCACAATCACCGCGCGCGGCTGATTCGGCTTGCGATTCGGCGCGGGACTGACGCACAAAAGCCTGTGCATCGCCGCGAGCAAGAAAGCAATGGTCTTGCCGGTGCCTGTCTGCGCCTGCCCCGCCACATCCTGTCCGTCGAGCGCCAGTGGCAGAGTTTGCGCCTGGATCGGCGTGCAACATACGAAACCGGCGTCGTTTAACCCGTCGAGCAGGCTCTGGGAAAGCCCAAGTTCGGCGAACGTAAGATGCGTGAGATGCGTTTTCTCCATCCTGCTAGTAATATTCCTGGCCTTGCAATCAGCGCGTAATTAGCCTAAAAATGTCATTGTAGCCCATCGCCTGATGGCGCAATATAATAGAGAACCCATGAGCGCTAGTGTCGTCCATGTAACCGATACGAGCTTCGACGAAGAAGTGTTAAGGTCCGGTGTGCCGGTGTTGGTGGATTATTGGGCACAATGGTGCGCGCCCTGCCGGATGATCGCTCCGATCCTCGAAGAGATCTCCGAAGAGTACAAATCCAAGCTCAAGGTGGCCAAGCTCAATATCGACGAAAATCCGCTGACGCCGCCCAAGTATGGCATTCGCGGGATTCCCACCTTGATGATGTTCAAGGAAGGGAACGTCGAGGCCACGAAAGTCGGCGCGTTGTCGAAATCTCAGTTGGCGGCCTTTATCAGCAGTTACATTTAGCTCCTGTCTAACAATATGCGGCTCTTTTGAGGAATGCCTATGCAGGGCTAGACGGCATATTATCCGCGTGCTACGTTATTATTTGCAGCTAGGCGCACCTCTTAAACGCTCCTTCCTAACGCTAGCTTTTCGTTGCAACGCCACCGGGCGGCGATTCACGTTCATCGCTTCCCCCTCACATCAGGGATTATGAATCTAACAGAGCTCAAGCTAAAACCCGTATCGGAACTCATCGAGATCGGCGAAGGCATGGGTCTCGAAGGCGTGGCGCGCTCGCGCAAGCAAGACGTCATCTTCGGGATCCTCAAGGCGCACGCTAAGAAAGGCGAGGATATCTCCGGTAACGGCGTGTTGGAGATCCTCCAGGACGGGTTCGGGTTCCTGCGCTCCGGCGATAGCTCCTACCTCGCGGGTCCCGACGATATTTACGTCTCGCCGAGTCAGATCCGGCGATTCAACCTGCGCACCGGCGACACGATCTCGGGGAAAATCCGGCCGCCGAAGGACGGCGAACGCTACTTCGCGCTCCTCAAGGTCAACGAGATTAACTTCGAACCCCCGGAGGCGGCCAAGAATAAGGTCCTGTTCGAGAACCTCACCCCGCTGTTCGCGCACGAACGGCTCAAGCTCGAGATCGGCAACGGCACCACCGAGGACCTGACGCCGCGTGTCATCGATCTCGTGGCGCCCATCGGACGGGGCCAGCGAGGTCTCATCGTATCACCGCCTAAAGCGGGCAAGACCGTGATGTTGCAAAGCATCGCGCACTCGCTTGCGCTCAATCATCCGGACTGCTACCTCATGGTGCTACTGATCGACGAGCGCCCGGAGGAAGTCACGGAGATGGAGCGCTCCGTTAAGGGTGAAGTCATCTCGAGCACCTTCGATGAACCTGCTACCCGCCACGTGCAAGTGGCGGAAATGGTCATCGAGAAAGCCAAGCGTTTAGTCGAGCACAAAATTGATGTGGTGATTTTGCTCGACTCGATCACGCGCCTGGCGCGCGCGTACAATACCGTCGTGCCGGCCTCGGGCAAGGTGTTGACCGGCGGCGTGGACGCTAACGCCTTGCAAAAACCCAAGCGTTTCTTCGGGGCCGCCAGAAAGATCGAGGAAGGCGGGAGCTTGACGATTATCGCTACCGCCCTCATCGACACCGGCTCGCGTATGGACGATGTGATCTACGAGGAATTCAAAGGCACCGGGAATATGGAGATCCATCTCGACCGCAGGATCTACGAGAAACGCATATTCCCGGCGATCAATATAAACCGCTCGGGGACACGCCGAGAAGAATTGCTGACGGACAATGATGAGCTGCAAAAGATGTGGATCCTGCGCAAGCTTCTCAATCCTATGGACGAGGTGGCGGCTATGGAGTTTCTATTGGAGCGGCTCAAGGCTACGAAGACCAATCCCGAGTTCTTTGATTCGATGAGGCGGTGAGGCGTGGGGATTCCGTTAACTCCCTCTCCCACCGGGAGAGGGTTGGGGTGAGGGGATCTGCGACGCTTCGGCTTGGTAATAGCGCATTAAAATCGCCGCGACCTCGGGGCGTGCGAACTCCTGCGGTAAAGCTTGTCCCGCCGCCAGCATCTCCCGCACCTTGGTCCCGGAGAGCTGCACGAAGTCCGCTTCGGTGTGGTCAGGGGCATCGCGCATCATGACCACGCGCTTCAGTTTCCGGGAATAGGCGGTATTATCGGCGCCGAAGATCTTGATCCGCAGGGCATCCGGAGGAACTTCATCGTCGAAGATCTTTTGCGCGTCGAAGGGCCCGTAGAACTTGCCGACACCGGCGTGATCGCGTCCGACAATCAGGTGCGAGCAGCCGGCGTTCTGGCGGAAGATTGCGTGCAGCACGGCTTCGCGCGGTCCCGCATAGAGCATATCGAAACCGTAGCCCGTGACCATGACGCTGTTCGCCGGGAAGTACAACTCCACCATCTTGCGTATGGCGGCATCGCGGACGGGGGCCGGGATGTCGCCGTCCTTCAACTTCCCGAGCAGCATGTGGATGAGCACACCGTCGGCGGCCACGGCGTCGCGCGCCATCTTGCATAATTCCTCATGGGCGCGATGCATCGGATTGCGGGTCTGGAACGCCACCACGGTATCCCAGCCATGTTCCTCAATCTCGTTGCGGATCTCGACCGCGGTACGGAAGGTATCGGGAAAACCGGTCTGAAAATAACTGAAATTCAGCACCTCGATGGGGCCCGAGACGGCGAAGCGGCCGAGCGCGCCGAACGTGGCGGCGCC
>JBOIDH010000263.1:0-4049 GCA_050740495.1 Gammaproteobacteria bacterium
GTCCCTGTCGGAATGACACCTCTGTTATCGCCTCCCCGCTGGAACTGACGGTATCACACCGGAAGGACCCTCGGGATCAGAACGGGATTGAAACGTAATCCTCGCCGGTGATTTGGTGCCAGCGGGTCCGGCAGGCTGTTTAACCGACCGGGATCAGAAGGGGATGGAAAATCAATGTAGGGTGGGGTTAGCTGAATAACCGCCCGTGACGGAAGGCGTTTGAAGTTCGATGCGGGCGAGGACATCACCAATATGCTGGAGCCTGGGATGCCCCTGGGATGGGCCCGCGGTTGTGCGGCCGGATAAAAGAGGCTACGATGGCGCGACAACGCAAGGGAGCCAGTTAGCGTGCAGCTTATCATCGCGGTCATTAAACCTTTCAAGCTCGATGACGTCCGTGAAGCGTTATCGAGGATCGGTGTTCAGGGCATGACGGTGACCGAGGTCAAGGGATTCGGCCGGCAGAAAGGCCATACCGAGCTATACCGGGGCGCCGAATACGTCGTGGACTTTCTACCCAAGATAAAGATCGAGGTGGCCGTCAGCGACGATCAGGTGGACCGAGTTGTCGAGGTCATCAGCGGAACGGCCAGAACCGGCAAGATCGGTGACGGCAAGATCTTCGTCGTTAATCTGGGCGAAGCGATCCGCATCCGAACGGGTGAGTCCGGGGCGGACGCCTTGTAGCCCTGCTCCGGGGCCCCTCTCAGAGTTTCTTGTGGGTACCGTTGCAATAGGGCGGTGATCCGGTCTGCTTGCAGCCGCACAGCCAGACTTTCTGGCTCTCGCTCAGGGTAAACTGACACGGCGAAAATTCGCTGCCCTTATGCGAGCCGTCGCAAAAGGGTTGATTCTTGGATCGGCCACACGCACACCACCAATAGGTCCCCGCATCGAGATCGAGTGCATAGGGGGCTTTCTGGGCACAGACAGGCGTCGTCATGCATTATCCTCCCGGATGTAATGTCTTTGATGCGATACCGGCAGCGAGGCGGTCAAGCATGTTAATATCGAACCCCTATGCCGATCAATGCATTGACCTACGCGGGTTGATCTCCATTCCGTGGAGCCTGCGTGGGCGTTTAAAACGCGTGTATGCCCGGCCCCCTCCAGTTCGATCGCCAATGCGACCGCTATTGCGTGGTCGGTAACCCCGTCGGGCATAGCCTCTCGCCACGGATCCACCAGGCGTTTGCGGAGCAGACAGGAGAACGGATCGACTACCGAGCGCTCCTTGCTCCGCTCGATCGGTTTCGCGAGACGGTGCTGGAATTCTTTGCCGCCGCCGGACGCGGCATGAACGTCACGCTCCCGTTCAAGGAAGAGGCTTGGGCGTTCGCGTCCCTGCGCTCCGCGCGGGCCGAGACGGCTGGGGCGGCGAATACGCTGTGGCGCGATGGCGAAGGCCGTTACCACGGGGATAACACGGATGGCATCGGGTTCCTGCGCGACTATCTCGGCAATCACGGGGGCAGTCTCCAGGCCCGACGAGTCTTGGTGTTGGGCGCAGGCGGAGCGGTGCGGGGCGTGTTAGGACCCCTCATGGAGCAAAGACCCGCCCGTCTCGTGGTTGCCAATCGAACGCTATCCAAGGCCCGAGCCTTATACGAAAGGTTCAGCCCGCTGGGCGAGATTTCAATCTGTGAATACGGCGCCCTCGCCGGCCAGCAGTTCGATGCGATAATCAACGGCACGGCGGCCAGCCTCGGCGCTGAATTGCCTCCCTTGCCCGCGGGGATCCTGGCCGCGGGCGCCTGGTGCTACGACCTGGTCTACACGCCGGAGCCGACGCGCTTTATGCGCTGGGGCCTCGAATGCGGCGCGGCGCGGGCGCTGGATGGCTTAGGGATGCTCGTCGAGCAGGCGGCCGAGGCCTTTTATATCTGGCGCCGGGTAAGACCCGCCACGGGACCGGTCATTGAGCTGTTACGGACGGAATGAACTTGGTGGTGCGCTGCACCGCCGTTTTTGACGCATGGCCCAGGGTTTGCCTCTTACGCACAGCCCCCGCGAGCCTCCGCCGGTCGGTGGCGCGGCCCCAATCAGGTCGCGGCTCTTCACGGCATGAGTACAGTAACTATAAGATATATAAAGATATTTTATCATTGATTAAATTCTCATCGATCTAGCGAAAAAGGCCGTCACATAAAGGGGGAAGAAGGCTTTCTCGCAAACATCCCACAGACTTATCCACAGAATCTGTGGGTAACCAAGCGGCCGTGGTTGGTCCGATATTTTAAGGCGGGATTTTCCGCGCCATCCGTTATTCGCCGATGGCCAGGCCGGACCGCGTTGCTGCCACGACGTTGCTTAGTCGCACATAATCGCTGGGCGTTAAGGTTTCGGCTCGTGAGCCGGGGTCGATTCCGGCGCTATGCAGCACGCCTTCGTCGACCCAAGCCTTGAGGGCGTTACGTAGCGTCTTCCGGCGCTGGGAAAACACCTGGCGTACCAAGTCTTCGAAGAGGCGCCTATCGACAACGGGGAGCGGCGTCCACCGCGGTGCGAGCCGTAGTACCGAGGAATACACCTTGGGCGGCGGATCAAACGCGGCCGGCGGCACCTCAAACAGCAGCTCGCTCTCACAGAGGTACTGTACCATTATGCTCAGCCGCCCATACTGGCGCGTACCGGGAGAGGCCGTGATCCGCTCCGCGACCTCGCGTTGGAGCATGAACACCATGTCCTCGATGCAGTGCGATGCGGACAACAAGTGAAACATCAGCGGCGTCGAGATGTTGTAGGGCAGGTTTCCCACGATGCGGAGCCGTCGGCCCTCCCCGGCCAGGGAAGAAAACGGAAACTTCAGCGCATCGATCGCGTGGACCACGAGCCGGCCGCAAGCGGCAAGCTCCGCCCTCAGCGCTTCAGCGAGCTGCGTGTCGATCTCGACCACATGCAATTCACCCAGGGCGAGGAGGAGCGGGCGCGTCAAGGCACCGGTGCCGGGCCCGATCTCGGCCACGCATTGTCCGGGATGCGGAAGAATCACCCCGAGCAAGCGCGCCAGCACCTCGCGATCCCGCAAAAAATGCTGGCCGCAGCGCTTTTTTGCCCGAACGGCTTCCACCGCCAATGCGTGCCGCCGCCCGCGCTAGGGGACGCGGGCGGACGCTTTGGGATCGCCCACAGGGGCTGCGAGACCATCAGCGGCGATTTCTCTGACGTTGTCCCCCGTGAGGCTTTCCAAAAACACGATCAGATCGTTTTGTTCTATCGTTGTAAGCCCGAGAGGCCCGATCAAGGGATCCCGATCCGGTGCGGCATATCCCCCGCGGTTGTAATAGACAACCACATCGGCGAGTGTCGCGAAGGATCCATCGTGCATGTAGGGCGCGGTGAGCGCAACGTTGCGCAGGCTGGGCGTTTTGTAACGCCAACGGTCGGCGGGGTCTTGGGTCACCTCATAGCGGCCGAGATCGTTCGGGGGCGGCTCGCTCACCGCTTCTACGAGATGCTTAGCCACGCCGAGGCCGGGTGCGATCGGGACCGCCGCCTCCGCGGCGCGCGTGTGCATCGAGCGTTGCCAGCCAATGCCGGTATTGTGCGCTTCTTTATCGGTGAATAACGCGTGATCATGTCCGAGCGCATGGCAAGCGCCACAGCGCGCGTTACCGGTAAAGAGCTTGAAGCCGCGTTGGGCTTCGCGGCCGAGCGCCGTGCTGTCCCGTCCATAGTACCAGCGGTCGAAGGGCGTGTTGCCGGAAATTAGCGTGCGCTCGTAGCTCGCGATCGCCTGCCCGATCGTTGTCATGCCCGCGGGGCGCCCAAAGGCCCGCTCGAAAAGACCTTGATAGTCCGGCAATCGACGCACTTTATCGAGCACCCATCCTACCGACGGCGCTCCCATCTCGTTCCGCGCCAGGAGCGGCGACCAGACTTGCGTCTCCAAGGCAGTCTCGCGCCCGTCATGGAAAAGATGTTTCTGATAAGCCACGTTGTACAGGCTCGGGGCATTGCGGCGTACCGAGCGGCCCTCGATACCGGCCGGCGCCGCGAGCGCGTTGTTCGTGAAACCCTGATCCGGAATGTGGCACATGGCGCACGAC
>JBOIDH010000264.1:0-4032 GCA_050740495.1 Gammaproteobacteria bacterium
GCCATCAAACTATCGATGCGGTCAAGGATCCCGCCGTGCCCGGGCAACAGGCTACCGCTATCTTTTACCCCCGCTTGCCGTTTCACCAAGCTTTCAAATAGATCTCCGAGCACCGAGAATATAACCGTGGCGAGACAGAGGGTCATAAACCCCACGCGGTCCGCAAAACGTAAGGGGATCCACCCTGAACATAGCCACCCGACCGCTCCCGAGGCAGCCAATCCGCCCCATAATCCCTCCCAGGTCTTGCCGGGGCTGACCTTATCCGCGAGCCGATGCTTCCCCCAGCGCTTGCCGGCGAAAAAGGCCCCGATATCCGCCGACCAAATCACCAGCATGAGCGCGACCACCAAGAACACCCCGCCCTCGGCGCGGCCATGCAAACCGATGAGCGCCGCCCAGCCGGGGACCACGACAAACCAACCGGCCGCGGACAATAACGGCCGCGACTTCGGAATACCGATCCCGCGGCGCTGATAATCGAGCAGCCAATAGAAAGCGGCACACCACCCGCCCAACAAGAGCAGGGCGGCGCCGGCCATCTGATCCTTAACCCACGACAAGCTCAAGAGCCAGTACGCCGCCGCCATGCAGACGGACGTCGCGATCGTATAGTAGACACGCGGTTGGAACGCCGACCAACCGGCGAGGTAACTCCATTCCCAGGCGCCCAACGCGATGAAGGCGCCGAAAACAACCGCCACGCCCGCGGTCGGCATAAAAAACAAGGTCCCGAGCACCAGCGGGATGAGAACGGCGGCGGTGACAACGCGGCGCCTAAGCGCCGCGAACGCATTCGACCTGCTCGCCTGTCTTGCCGAATCGCCGCTGTCGCATTGCATAAGAGTTAAGCGCTATTTCCAGGTGAGCCGGCGTGAAGTCCGGCCACAGAGAGTCGGTAAAAAAAAACTCGGTGTACGCCAATTGCCACAGCAGATAATTGCTGATGCGCTGCTCGCCACCGGTGCGAATTATCAGGTCGGGGTCGGGGAGATCGCCGAGGCTTAGGTGTGCTTCCACCGCGGCTTCCGTAATCTCCTCGGCCCTCATGACGCCCGCCGCGACCCGCCTCGCGAGCGCTTTCGTGGCCTGGGTAATATCCCAACGCCCCCCATAGTTCGCCGCGATGACCAAAATAAGCCCGTTGTTTCCTTGGGTTAATTTCTGTACCTCCTCGATGCTTCCCCGCAGCTTGGACGGAAACGCGGAATCGTCGCCAATGACCCGCAGCCGGACGTTGTTTTCGCTAAGTTTCATGGCCTCTTCCTGCAGCGAGGTAAAGAATAGCTCCATGAGGAGCGCGACCTCTCGCTTGGGCCGGCGCCAGTTCTCGCTGCTAAACGCAAACAGCGTCAGAACCTCGATGCCCATCTCCGCGCAGGGCGCCATCATCCGGCGCACCGCCTCGACGCCCGCCCGGTGACCGGCAACGCGCGGTAATCTCCGGCGTTTTGCCCAGCGGCCATTACCGTCCATGATGATGGCCAGGTGGCGGGGGATCGTGGCACGCTTCCTGTCGCGATCAGCGCCGTTCTCCTGGTCCGTTGGGCGTGAGCTGCCGTCAGCCACGCTTAGACTTCCAATAGATCCTTCTCCTTGGCGGCTAAAACCTCCTCGATACGCGCGATATTATCATCGGTCAAACGCTGTATCTTCTCCTCGGCCCGGCGCTCGTCGTCTTCGGAAATGTCCTTCTTTTTCACCAGTTCCTTCAGATGGTGGTTCGCATCGCGGCGAATGTTTCTGACCGCGACCCGGGCCTGCTCGGCCTCGGTCTTGACGACGCGGATGAGATCGCGCCGCCGTTCCTCGGTCAAGGCCGGCAAGGGCACGCGAATGAGATCGCCCGCCGTCGCTGGATTGAGTCCAAGGTCGGAATTCAAGATCGCCTTCTCGACCGTCTTCACCATGCTTTTGTCCCAAGGCGTCACCCCTAGGGTGCGCGGATCGATCACCGTGACCGTCGCCGCCTGACTGATCGGAACTTCCGATCCGTAATAATCGACCTTGATGTGATCGAGCAAGCTGGTATGAGCCCGTCCCGTGCGGACCTTCGCTAGTTCGTGCTGCAAGGACTCTATGGCCTTGTGCATGCGCGTATCGGCAGCCCGCGTAATAGTGTCGATCATGGTCTCGCCCCGGCGCGCGCGCCGCTGGTCACGAGCGTTCCTTCCTTGCCACCCATCACGGCTCGCAGCAGCGCGCCCGGCTTGCTCATATCGAGCACCCGCAGCGGCAGGGCGTGGTCGCGGCAGAGCACGACGGCGGTTGCATCCATGACTCCCAGTTTATCGACAAGCACCTGGTCATAATCTAACTGATCATAGCGGCGGGCATCCCGAACCTTGCGGGGATCGGCCGAATAGACGCCATCGACTTTGGTCGCCTTGATCATAAGCTCGGCGTTGATCTCGATCGCACGCAAGCTCGCCGCGGAATCCGTGGTAAAAAAAGGGTTGCCCGTTCCGGCCGCGAAGATCACCACCCGGCCCTTTTCCAGATGCCGGACCGCGCGGCGGCGGATATAGTCCTCACAGATTTGATTCACGCGGATCGCCGACATCACCCGCGCGAACAAACCGATACGCTCCAAGGCATCCTGCAAGGCCAAGGCGTTAATCACGGTCCCGAGCATACCCATGTGATCGGCCGTGACCCGGTCTATTCCTTTGGCCGCCAACCCTTGGCCGCGCAGTATATTGCCGCCGCCGATGACAATCGCCACCTGCGCGCCACAGGCCGCCAGGTCTTTGATCTCGCCGGCCAGACGGTGCAGCACCTCGGGGTCGATGCCGTAATCGCTCTTGCCCATGAGCGCCTCACCGCTCATCTTTACCAGGATGCGGCGGTATTTCGGAGTCCCGGCGCTCACCGCGAGTTAACCCCCACGTGCTTGGGCCATAACCTCCGCCGCAAAATTCTCGACGCGCTTTTCGAGCCCCTCCCCAACCGCGAATCTGTGGAAGGCGCGTACGCTAGCCCCGGCCCCCGCCAACAGCTTTCCTACCGTCACCTCGGGGTTCTTTACAAACGCTTGTCCCAAGAGGGCAACTTCACTCTTATATTTCTGCAGCTTGCCGGCCACGATCTTCTCCATCACCGCCGGCGGCTTTCCGGTTTCCGCCGCTTGCGCCGCGAAGATCTCCTTCTCGCGCGCCAAGAGATCCGCGGGGACCTCCGACTCATGCACGCAGAGGGGACGGCTCGCCGCAATGTGCATCGCGATATCCTTCGCTATTGCAACATTCCCTCCGGCCATGCTGACCAAGACGCCGATCTTGGTGCCGTGCGGGTAGATCCCGAGGACGCCGCTTCCGGCTTCTAGCCAAGTAAAGCGGCGCACCTGTATCTTCTCCCCGATCTTGGCGACCAGTTGTTCGCAGCAGGCGGCCACCGTCTCCTGCCCGTCCGCCAAGGGTAAGCGCAACAACGCGTCGGTATCGAGAGGCCGGTGCCGGAGGACACAGCCGCCCACCGCTTCCGCGAAAGCCTTGAAATCATCGGCGCGCGTCACGAAATCCGTCTCGCAGTTAACCTCCACCATCGCCGCCGTCGCCGCGCCGGGCGCCCGGCTAATGACAATAACTCCTTCGGCGGCTACTCGTGCGGCTTTCTTCGCCGCTTTCGCGGCCCCGGATTTACGCAGGATATCGATCGCCTGTTCAAGATCGCCCGCCGCGGCCACCAACGCTTTCTTGCAGTCCAACATCCCTGCCCCGGTGCGTTCCCGAAGCTCTTTTACCGTCGCGGCGGTGATCTCCATTCTTATCCCCTGTGCATCATGGCGTTTCGACCTAATCCAGGCAGAGCGGCCCGGCTCACTGCGCTAATCGTATCAAGGAGCGGACGGTTCCGGAGCATCGGCTGCCGCTTCCTCGGCCGCCGGGACCGCATTGGTATCCTCCGCCCCTCGGGCAGCCCTCGTAGAGCCCGCCGCTCGCGTCCTTATCGGTACTTTTTTCTTTGCCGTTTTCTTACGCGGTACGGCATTCTTTCTTAGGGCGGCCCGCTCATCTTTTTCCTTGGAGGATA
>JBOIDH010000265.1:0-4018 GCA_050740495.1 Gammaproteobacteria bacterium
GCCTTGCGCCGCGCCGCACTCGACACCGCGTATTTTGTTGATCCGCCCGAGGACCAGATCATGGCGTTCCTTGAATATGGCGCAGCGCTCGCGCACGATCGTTTGCTCGCCTTCGAGCGCGGCTTGCGCCGCGACTTGGGCAATGGAGGTCGGATTCGAGGTGCTTTGCGATTGCAGGACCGCCATGGCCTGGATGACCGCTTTGGGTCCGGCGGCATAACCGATGCGCCATCCCGTCATCGCGTAGGCCTTGGCGACTCCATTTAATACCACCGTACGATCGCTCAGCTCCGGGCAGGCGTTCAGAATATTCGCGAACGGCTCCGCTTGCCAAAGAATATGTTCGTAAATGTCGTCCGAGGCGATGATGATCTCCGGATGGTTCAACAACACCTCCGCGAGCGCCCGCAACTCGCCGCGTGAATAGCATTCCCCGGTCGGGTTGGAGGGGCTGTTGAGGATTAAAAGCCTCGTTTTCGATGAAATCGCGGCCCGCAGCTTTTGAGGATTGATCTTAAACCGCTCGTCGAGGCCGGTCTTGATGATCACAGTCTCGGCGCCCGCAATCTTCGCCATATCCGGATACGAGGTCCAATAGGGGGCCGGCAGGATTACTTCATCTCCTGGATTGAGCACGGCCATCATGAGATTGTAAATGCTGTGCTTACATCCACATGACACGAGTATCTGGCTGGGCGGATAGTCGAGCGCGTTCTCGCGCTTAAATTTATCGCTGATAGCCTTCCTCAAGGCCGGCGTGCCTTCAACGGCGGTGTATTTCGTAAACCCCTCCCGCACCGCCTTGATAGCCGCGGCCTTGATGTGGTCCGGCGTATCGAAGTCGGGCTCGCCCGCGGCCAGGCTGATGATGTCTTTTCCGGCCTGCTTCAGGGCGGTAGCCCGGGCAGCGACGGTAAGGGTCGCGGAGGGTTTGATCGAAAGGGCGCGATAGGAGAGTCTCACGGACAAGCAAAATCCTCTATTTGAAGGTTGTGATAAAGCGTTCCCAGCGTCGTCGCGGCGGCGAACGCCGAAGTCCATCCTTTTTAACGGGTTAACGATTTCTGGCTGCCGGATTCGGCTGCTATGACGATGGAAGCCAAAACGGCGTGTAATATACTTGAGTTTGCGCCGCAACAGAATCCCCATGGGAAAGAGCTTCGTTCTAAAATGCGACTTCGGCCCGGCCGGAGACCAGCCTCAGGCTATTCGCGGGCTCACCACCGGTCTCCATGATGGGCTCGCCTACCAAACCTTGCTCGGTGTCACGGGTTCCGGCAAGACCTTTACGATCGCCAACGTGATCGAACATGTCCAGCGGCCGGCCTTGATCCTGGCGCCCAACAAGACCTTAGCGGCCCAGCTCTATGCCGAGATGCGTGGTTTTTTCCCCGGCAACGCCGTCGAATATTTCGTCTCCTATTACGACTACTACCAGCCTGAGGCTTACATGCCGGCCTCGGACACGTACATCGAGAAAGACGCGACGATTAACGAGCACATCGAGCAGATGCGCCTCTCGGCGACGAAAGCCCTGCTCGAGCGCCATGACAGCATCATCGTCGCCACGGTATCGGCGATCTACGGCCTCGGCGATCCGTCCGCCTACCACGGCATGGTGCTGCATCTGGTGCGCGGGGGCACCGTGGACCAACGCCAGATCCTGAGACGCTTGGCCGAGCTTCAGTATACCCGCAATGATCTCGAGCTGCGTCGCGCGGCCTACCGGGTGCGCGGCGAGGTGATCGATATCTTTCCGGCCGAATCCGAGCGCGAGGCGGTTCGGGTCGAGCTCTGCGACGACAGCATCGAGAGTTTATGCTTTTTCGACCCGCTCACGGGCGAGATCCTGCGGCGGGTCCCACGCCTCACGGTGTATCCCAAGACACACTATGTCACCGAACGGCAAACGCTGCTCGAAGCCGTCGAGGCGATCAAGATCGATCTCAGGGATCGATTGCAGGAATTGCGCGCCGCCAACAAGCTGCTGGAGGCGCAACGGCTCGAGCAGCGCACGCGCTTCGATCTCGAGATGATGCTGGAGATCGGCTATTGCGCCGGGATCGAGAACTACTCGCGTTATCTCTCGGGCCGCCGTCCGGGGGAGCCGCCGCCGACGCTCTTCGACTATCTGCCCGCCGATGCCTTGCTGGTCGTCGATGAAAGCCATGTCACGATCCCGCAGCTTGGCGGCATGTATCGCGGCGATCGGTCGCGCAAGGAAAACTTGGTGGACTACGGATTCCGGCTGCCCTCGGCGCTCGATAATCGCCCATTGAGATTCGAGGAGTTCCTGCGGCTCGCGCCGCAAGCGGTCTTCGTTTCGGCAACGCCCGGCCCCTATGAGCTGGAGCATTCGGCTCAAATCGTCGAGCAGGTGGTGCGGCCCACGGGCCTGGTCGATCCGGAAGTAGAGATCCGGGCGCAAGCGACCCAGGTCGATGATCTACTTTCCGAGATCAACGCGCGCGTTCGGATCAACGAACGGGTGCTGGTGACGACCCTCACCAAGCGCATGGCGGAGGATCTCACCGATTATCTCTCCGAGCACGGGGTGCGCGTGCGCTATCTCCACTCCGACATCGATACCGTCGAGCGGGTCGAAATCATTCGCGATCTGCGCCTGGGGCGCTTCGATGTCTTGGTGGGTATCAATCTCTTGCGCGAAGGCTTGGATCTCCCGGAGGTTTCCTTGGTCGCTATCCTGGATGCGGACAAGGAAGGGTTTTTGCGCTCGGAGCGATCGTTGATTCAAACCGTCGGCCGCGCGGCCCGCAACCTCGCCGGCAGGGCCATCATGTATGCCAACGAGGTAACCGGCTCGATGGAACGCGCACTGGCGGAGATGGCCCGCCGCCGCAACAGACAGGTCGAATACAATGTTCTCCACGGAATTACGCCGCGCGGGGTGACCAAGGTGGTGACTGAGCTCATCGAAGTCAGTTACGCGGAAACCGCGCCGAGGCGTCGCAGTAGCGTAAAGGAACCCGAAGTCGATTACCGGACTCTCGCGCCCGAACGGGCGCTACAGAAAATCAAGAAACTCGAGGAAAGGATGTTCCGGCATGCACGGGATCTCGAGTTCGAGCAGGCGGCGCAACTGCGCGATGAGATCGGCCGCATTCGCGCGGCGGTGTTTGGGATCCCTCCGCAACGGGCAGTGATATAATTTGAGGCTCTTCCGCAGAATTTATGGTTAGGTTTCAGCATGCTTACTCCAACGCTCGGATCCCCGTCAGACTTGCTGAACAAGTTAGATCGCGAACTTTGGCGAGCGTTCCATCACAGGCATCTCTCGCACAAGGCCGATCACTTCTATAACTTCTGTGTTACCGCGCTTGCCCTCAAGGATCACTTCTTCGAAGCGAAGTAAGCAGGGCCGCAAGACGCCGTACTACGATGCCTGGGGAAAGGTTAGGGAGTTGGAAGCGGCCACGGAGATAGCCAACTCTGCAAAGCACTTCGTCCTTCGAGATCGAAAGACGGGTGCCATGCGGCCTACGAAAACGAAGGCCGTCGCACCTTCGACCTCCGGAGTCGTCCATGTCTTCGTGAACGCCGAGGGAGAGTACAAGTTGGAACGAGAACACGATGCGCCAGACCTCTCGGTGGAAATGTCTGACGGGCGAATCCTTGGTCTCTATGAATTCATGGACGCAATCGCCAAATACTGGCGAGGCTATCTCTTGGTTCAAGGAGTAGCAGTCGTCCCACAGGCACAGGCGGAGCTCTATGGCACAGAAACCTAACCCTTCCATCGAGCGGACAACCAACATCAAGCTTCGCTTGCTGTCGGCTGCCGCTCATGTCAAACGTTCAGCCAGCCCGTGTAGGATGTGCTGAGGAACGAAGCGCATCGTTCGAGTGAGAAATCTCTCCAAAGTTAAACGAACTTCATGACGGAATATCGCCGTGCTCATGTTCCAGGTGCAACCTGGTTTTTCACGGTCAATCTCGCCGAGCGCAAGGGTAACCGTTTGCTGGTCAGTCACATCGATGCGTTGGGATGGGCTTTTCG
>JBOIDH010000266.1:0-3997 GCA_050740495.1 Gammaproteobacteria bacterium
GGGCGTTCCGTCGCACACGCAGCCATTTGTGCAATGTCGGCAGACTCATCCTCGTCTTCTTCTCGTTTGCTATACCCTCCTGGCTCAGCCCAGAATTGACCGCCTTCCCAACCCCTATTTCTCGCAATTCCCGCGTGAAGTTCATGTTGTCACCTCTCACTCCCCTCATACGCAGGCATGAATAGAGAGGCGATGCCGACACCAAGGTCGAGGGCGTTTTGCCAACGTGTGTTTGCCCGGCGCAGGTTGCCATTTTAGCGCGCCGCCCGCACTTCCCATCGTTTTCCCATCGAGAACCAAGATGGCGTCGCTGAGCCCGCCGGTCGAGAATAAAACCAGGTGTTTATCCGCCGGGATGTCGGGATCGAGGGCGATGGTCACGCCGTCCGGCAGGACACGATGCTTGGCCGCCGCGAGCCGGGGTCCGCGAGGCGCACGAGCTTGGTCTCGGTCCCAGGGACAAACCATTCCTGGCGTCGCGGCTCCATTCCCCAGCTTGCAGTTCATTCCCTCCGGGCTACACTGACTTCCGCTAAAACTAATCGAACCTAGCCCCTCAATTCAATGACGGTTTAAGGCGGTCGTTTGCCGGCCAGGAGCGGGCGTACGATTGCGCTACTGACCGAGGGAACAACGAGTAAGTTAGCCTATCGATAGCGGCGGACTAGGCCGACCACCACGCCAAGAATCGCAAAGTCTCGGCTGGGTCGTATGGCATCGTACCTCTGATTCTCAGGCCAAAGCACCGGCCGTCCCCGTTCGTATCTGAATCGCTTCAGAGTGATCTCGCCTTGAAGGGCAGCCACGACGATCTGCCCGTCTGACGCAGTGGACCGCCTCTCCACAACAACGATGTCGCCCTCGCGGATACCTGCGTCGTCCATCGAATCGCCTTTCACGCGCACCAGGGCGGTGTTGGTCTGATCACGAACGAGGTAGGCGTCGATGTCGAGATCATCGAGCACGGATTCGGCCCCGAGGCCAGGTAGCCCGGCGCGTACGCTCTCGCTCATGGCTCGCTCAAAGAATCGCTTGCCAGGCCGCAGCCGCCGATCCGGTGCGCTGTCGAGGAATCGTCCTTCCTTCAACCGGCCAACCATCTGTGCCACTGACGCTTTGGAAGACAGTCCAACCAGCCGTCCAATTCCTGCATACGACGGCAGGGTCTTATGCTTGGCGTAGTAGGTACGCAAGGCTGCAAGGTATTGACTGTCCGAAGCCATACACGTACGCTACCGAACGATCGTTCGGCAGTCAACAGGGGGCCTAATGACAGACGGCAGCGCGATTCCGGATGCCTACGATGGGCGCGAACAAGCGCTGATCAAGCACAGGCCGCTCCAGAGCTACCTCCAGAAATTGTTTCTCATCATCGGAATGAGCGCCGGGCGTGGTGGACACATTGAACTCTGCTATGTCGACTGCTTCGCAGGCCCGTGGGGCGATGATTCCGACGGGATGGATGCCACGTCCATCGCGGTCTCGTTGCGTACTCTGGATACGTGTCGTCAGACACTCGGCATAAAGGGCGTCAGCGCGAAGATTCGCGCGCTCTATGTTGAGAAAGATCCCTGCGCATTTGCTCGTCTCTCCGCGTACCTGCAAAGCAGCACGCCCAGAGGCATTCACGCAGAGTGTTGGAACGGCGATTTCGTGGCGCTGCGCGACGAACTTCTGCAATGGGCGGGTCGGGATGCTTTCGTGTTCTTCTTCATCGACCCGAAGGGCTGGAAGGACGTCGGCATCGAGACGCTGCGCAAGTTGCTCCAGCGTCCACGCTCCGAGTTTCTCATCAACTTCATGTACGACTTCGTCAATCGCACCATGTCTATGCCATATTGGCAACGTGACATGGCGGAACTGCTTGGCGAGACTATCAGCCTTGATGGCATGGGCCCTGAGCAAAGGGAGCATTCGATCCTCAAGACGTATCGCGAGAACTTGAAGCGATGCCTACCGGCGCCGAAGCCCGAGTACCAGCCGCGATCGGCCTACGTCCGGGTGCTGGATCCAACTCGGGAGCGTCCCAAGTATCACCTCATCTATGTCACCTCGCATCCTCGAGGCATCGTGGAGTTCATGGAGATTTCGGAGGATGTCGATCTTGTGCAGAAGCAGGTGCGCGCCCGCAAGAAAGGCGTTGAGCGCGAGCAACGCACCGGCATGTCCGACATGTTCGGAGCGGAGACTCTGGTCAATCCGAGTGCGGGGCATGCCAGCCCGGAGGACGTAGATCGCTTCTGGTTGAACTACCTCAAGTCCGGTATTCGCTGCATCGGCCGCAAACGAGTTCGCCGCCATCCTCGAAGATACCGATTGGTTCCCGGGCGACCTGCAATCCTCTCTGGTACGGCTCGTCAACGGTGGCTTGGTGCGCAACCTAGATGCCGATGGTCGGCGACCCAAGAAGCCGCTGCACTTCGAAGCCAGGGACGGCGAGCGCCTGCAACTTGTGGAGACACGAACATGAGCACCTACAGTCGCATCGAATGGACCGAGCAGACCTGGAATCCCACGGTGGGCTGCACCAAGATTTCTCCGGGCTGCAAGAACTGCTACGCCGAAGCAATGGCCCGCCGCCTTCAGGCCATGGGTCTGAAAGGCTATGAGAACGGTTTCCGCCTCAATTTGATACCTGAGCGTCTCTCGGAGCCGTTGGAGCGGCGTAAGCCAACGGTCTACTTCGTGAACTCGATGTCCGACTTGTTTCATGAGAGGGTGCCGTTCGAGTATATCGCGCGTGTCTTCGACGTCATGAAGCAGGCCCATCAGCACACTTTCCAGGTGTTGACCAAGCGCGCGGTGCGCATGGCCACATTCTGCAAGGGGCAAGAGGTTCCGCCGAACGTGTGGCTCGGCGTCTCCGTCGAGAACAAGAGGCATGGTCTGGCGCGTATCGATGTGCTGCGCAACGTCGATGCGACG
The DNA here is from genome assembly GCA_050740495.1 of Gammaproteobacteria bacterium. Classification (GTDB taxonomy): domain Bacteria; phylum Pseudomonadota; class Gammaproteobacteria; order JACCXJ01; family JACCXJ01; genus USCg-Taylor. Next base: position 2,926 of record JBOIDH010000266.1, read on the forward strand.
ATTCGGTTCTTGTCTGTCGAGCCGCTGCTGGAAGATGTCGGTGATCTAGATCTGACTGGTATCCATTGGGTGATTGTCGGCGGCGAGTCTGGCACTCGCGCCCGGCCGATGCGAGCCGAATGGGTCGAAAGCGTTCGCCGCCAATGCCTGAGGGCCGATGTCGCGTTCTTCTTCAAGCAATGGGGTGCCTGGGGTGCCGATGGGCAGAAAAGGTCCAAGAAGGCGAACGGCCGATCATTGGCAGGCCAGGTCTGGGATGCCATACCCGCATAGCGCAGGCGGGGGCTGACGGAATCGCTTTTACCAGGCACCTGGCCCCCGATTTCGGGCTCAGGGTCTCCTTCCGTAACGGCGTTCGCGCGCAAACGGCCCGAAGTCGTCGCGGAAACCGGCAATCGGCTGGAGCAGCGCGCCTATGCGCTGATCGTGGAGAACGGCTACGACAAGCACGACCGCTTCCCCGTGCTTGATGCCAACTGGCCGACCGTGGCCGCGGCCTTGCCGCTCTTCCTCGGCGGGCCGAATCCGCGGCTCCAGACCGTGTGCGAGGCGCTAAGTGTTTTCCTCAATTTCACGGGCCGCTGGGATGAGCGGCTCTCGCTCAATCAGCAGGCAGAAGCCAAGTCGTTGGCGGCCGGCGATCACGACAAGGCCGGCTGGCGGGACTATCAGGCAGGCTGGGTTTACTTTCTGCGCGGGCAGGGGGACGCGGTGCTGGACTGTGCCGACCGCGCCGCGGCGCACTGGCAGACCGCCCAGTCAGGCGCCCGCGAGCGCTCCTTCGCCATCCGGTTGCGCGGCCACGGTCACAAGTTGAAAAAGAACTATCCCTCTGCCATCGCCAACTACCGCGAAGTGCTCGCTTTGGTTCGAAGCTTGTCCGCCGAAAGCCCGGATGTGGCCATAGCCCTGAACGCCCTCGCCGATGCCGAGCAGCTCTCCGGAGATTTCGATGCGGCGGAGCGGGATTATCGCGAGGCGCTGCGGATGGCCCGTGCGCTCGGTTACGCCGAGGGCGTGGCAGCCTGCACGGGCAATCTGGCTCAGCTGGCGGTGGACCGCGAAGACTGGC
>JBOIDH010000267.1:0-3986 GCA_050740495.1 Gammaproteobacteria bacterium
AGAGCAGCGACGGCATGCCCTCGGCCTCGCGTTGCAGCCCCTGACGGCGCGCTACATCGTACACGAACAACGGCGTCAAGGCTTCAGAGCCATGGGGTCTTATCATCGTGATCTCCCGAAGGTGTATTCAGCGTTCCATGCCGGCGCTCGCGGACGGCCAATCGCCAGCGGCGGCGCCGGGAGCCGGGCGGCGCTGCACGAACGTAGCCCCGCCCCCGTGTTTGACGATGTCGCCCACGTGAAATCTGAAAACGCCGCTGCGCCGGTCTTGATAATAGAAACGGAGCGTGTGCAAAATGGTGGGGAAAGCCAGCCGATCCCACGGCACGCCGGGCTCATCGAAGAGTTCAACCTCAAGGCTTTCGCTCCCCGGGAAAAAGTCCAGATCGAGCATGCGCGAGCGGAACATCATATAGACCTGGTTGGCGTGGGGGAGATTGAAAAGCGCGAACAGGCCGAGTACCTCCACCCGCGCGTTGGCTTCTTCGTGCGTCTCCCGGATCGCGGCTTCGAGAGAGGTCTCGTCATTTTCCATAAAGCCCGCCGGCAGCGTCCAAAGCCCATAGCGGGGTTCGATGGCGCGCCGGCAGAGCAACACCTGATTGCCCCATTCGGCGATACATCCCGCGACAACCTTGGGATTCTGGTAATGAATACTACCGCAGGCTTCGCACATATAGCGCGGCCGATTATCACCGAGCGGGATCTTGCGAGTGAGGGCGGTGCCGCAGTTGCTACAGTACTTCATGGGGGTGACTGGGTATGTTGCGTAGCGATGTCGAACGATTACAGCAGGGGTTGCAAGCTTGGCCAGATATTATCGAGCATCAAGGCCTGAGCCTCGCGCTTGGGATGTATTCCATCTTCTTGCATGAACCGCGGATTTTCGGCGAACCCCTGCAGTATAAACGGGCTAGCCGGCAATGCGTACTCCTGGGCGAGATCCTCGTACACAGCGCGGAAACGCTGGGTAAACGCCTGGCCGTAGTTCTCCGGCAGGCGCATCGGTATTAATAACACCTTGGCAGCGCGCGCGCGCGATGTTTCAATGATCGCAGCCAGGTTTTCCCGGAGATGCTCAAGCGCTAATCCGCGCAGACCGTCGTTGGCGCCAAGCTCGATGATGACGATGGCGGGAGTATGTTGCGTTAAGAGGTTCTCGATCCGGGTCATTGCGCCGCCCGTGGTCTCGCCGCTGATACTGGCGTTCACCACCCGGTAGGAGTGACCCGCTGCCGTTATGCGTTGCTGCAACTTCGCAACCCAACCCTGGTCAACGTCGATACCATAAGCGGCGCTTAAACTGTCGCCCACAACGAGAATCGCGGGCGCCTGTGCGGGGGCCGCCATGGCCCACAGACACAGCGCAGCCAAAGCCAACCACGGTACACTATTGAACAACATCATCATTCAGGCCGAAGGTCTGTCAAAACAGATCGCGAGCCCCGAAGGGCTTCTTACCATACTCGATGATATCAGTTTTTCCATGCGCCGTTCCGAGACCCTCGCGGTGGTCGGCGCTTCGGGGTCCGGTAAGTCGACGCTGCTCGGCTTGCTCGCGGGTCTCGACACGCCGACCGAAGGGCGTGTCGTGCTCGACGGCACCGACCTCAACACCCTGGACGAAGACGGCCGCTCGCGCTGGCGCGCGCATCGCGTGGGTTTCGTCTTTCAAGCGTTTCATTTGCTGCCGAGCCTCACGGCCTTGGAGAATGTGATGTTGCCGCTCGAGCTCGCCCTTCAGCGGGATCCCGCCGTAAGCGCGCGCTCGGCGCTCGATCGCGTTGGACTTGGCCAACGCTTGGGACATTACCCGCACCAACTGTCGGGGGGCGAACAGCAGCGGGTCGCGATCGCACGGGCCTTTGCACCGCGGCCGCGAATTCTTTTCGCCGATGAGCCTACGGGGAATCTCGACCGCAAGACTGGCGCGGCGGTCGGAAATCTCCTCTTCGCGCTCCGCGAGGAAGCCGGGACGACCCTGGTTCTGGTGACCCATGAAGAGACGCTCGCGAACCATTGCGAACAGCGCTTGACCCTCGAGATGGGCCGGCTGAGCGCTTGTGAATAAATCTACTGCGCAGCCCGCCCGCATCGTTGCGCGGTGCTCGGAATCCTCATGTATTTCTACATACACTGCGGTTCCTGCGCGCCGTGCGCCTCGCGGGCGGACGTGCTCGCGACGATTTCTTCACAAGCTCTTATGAGATCCGAGGAGGTATAGGGCATGTTCAGGACCGCCTGGCGGCAATTCAAGCGCGATACCCGCTCGGGGGAGTTGCGTTTGGCGACGCTCGCGTTATGCCTCGCCGTCGGCAGTGTGACCACGGTGGGTTTTTTTATCGACCGCGTGCGGCTGGCGATCGACATCCAGGCGAGCGCCCTCTTGGCCGCGGATCTCGCGGTCGAATCCCCCTATCCCCTGCCGGTCGCGGTGGACCGGCGAGCGGCTGAAATCGGCCTCGCGACCAGTCACACCGTCGTGTTCCGTAGCGTCGTGGCGAAGGGAGACAAGCTGAGGCTGGTCGAAGTCAAGGCCGTCGATGCGGCCTATCCCTTGCGCGGCCGGATCGAGACCGCCCTCGATCCCTCCGGTTCCGCATCGCACGCCGAGAGCGGGCCGGGAGCGGGGAGCATTTGGGTAGAGGGTTCGTTGCTGCCGCTCCTCGGTCTTAAGCGCGGGGACACCCTCGTGATCGGAAAATCCGAGCTTGCCGTCGCCGCCATCCTCACGCTCGAGCCGGACCGCGGTGGCCGGCTTTTCAATATCGCTCCGCGGCTCATGATGCATCTCGACGACGTGGCGGGGACGGGGCTCGTCTCGGCCGGCAGCCGCGTCACCTACAGGCTATTGGTCGCGGGTGACAAACAGAAACTACGGGCTTGGCGCGACTGGGCCGAACCTCTGGTCGGCGAGCGCGGCCGCTTCATCGCGGTGCGCGATGCCCGCAGAGAGTTGCGCGCGACGCTCGAGCGTTCGGAGCAGTTCCTGAGCCTTGCCGCGCTCACGAGCGTCATCCTCGCCGGCGTGGCGATCGCGATGTCGGCGCGCCGCTTCGCCACAAGGCATCTCGACGGCGCCGCGGTGATGCGCTGCCTCGGGGCTACCCAAGGCTTGGTGCTGCGGGTCTTCGCCGTCGAGCTCGGGATCCTGGGTATTCTCGCGAGTTTCGCGGGCGGCGCCCTCGGCTATGCCGCCCAAGCGCTGCTCGCCGAGGTCCTGTCATTCTTTGCCCCGGGGCCGCTACCTCTCCCCTCGCTCTGGCCGTTGGTTTCGGCGGGGCTCGCGGGCCTCATTGCGCTCCTCGGGTTTGCCCTGCCACCGCTCATCGCGCTGAAGGACGTACCGCCGGGGCGAGTGCTGCGGCGTGATCTCGGGCGTCTGAGAGCGCCGGGCGCCGGGGTTTACTGCGCGGCGACGCTCGCGGTGGCCGCGCTCGCGCCTTGGCAGGCGGGCAGTGTGGCGCTAACCCTCTACGTCTTAGGAGGCGCGCTCGGAACCGTCGCCGTGCTGGCGGGCGCGGCGTGGTTAATGGTCCGCGGTTTGGCGCGGCTGCGTACCCGGGTCGGCATCGCCTGGCGCTTTGGGCTCGCGAATATCACCCGCCGCGCGGGGGGCAGCGTGGTCCAGATCGTCGCCATCGGGCTCGGGATCATGGTGATGCTGCTCCTCTCCCTGGTGCAGTCAGACTTGGTCGCGGATTGGCGCGCCAGCCTCAAACCCCAAGCGCCCAACCACTTCATCGTTAACATTCAACCGCATGAAGTCGAAGCGTTCAAAGACTTCCTCAAAGCCAAGGGACAGGTTGAACCCGCGCTCTATCCGATGGTGCGCGGGAGGCTCGCCGCCATCAACGGCCGGCCGGTGAAAGCGCGCGACTATCGCGATCCGAACGTGCGCCGGCTCGCGCAGCGGGATTTCAATCTTTCTTGGGCCGCGGTTCCCAAAGCCGACAACCGCATCGTCGCCGGCCGCTGGTGGGAGA
>JBOIDH010000268.1:0-3981 GCA_050740495.1 Gammaproteobacteria bacterium
TTATCGGCGAGGATACGCGATTTTGTTTGGATCGAGGAGTTTATCGATGCCGTCGAGGAGGTAGCATCGTGTGAGCTCTACGGGCTGCTCAAACGGCCGGACGAGAAATACGTCACCGAGAAGGCGTACGACAACCCGAAATTCGTGGAAGATATCGTGCGCGACGTGGCCCTCAAGATGAATAGCGACGAGCGCATCGCCGCTTACACGATAGAATCAGAAAACTTTGAGTCGATACACAATCACTCGGCCTATGCCATGGTCGAACGAGATAAGGACCGCGACGCCAAGCAGCCCGGAACTTCGAGTCTGCGGCTCGCGTGAGAGCTTGTGAATAAATCTACTGCGCTCGGCATCTCGCGTTCCAGCGGTGCTCGGAATCCTCATGTATTTCAATACACTCCGGTTCCTGCGCTCCGGCGGAAAGCCAGGGCCAGGGAATGGCCCTGTTTTGCGCGCCGAGGATGCAACGCGGCCTGCCTTCGCTCGTTGACGATTTTTTCACAAGCTCTGAGAGCGCTCACCAACTAAGGAAGCTCTGCAAAAGTGTCGCGAGCAAGCCTAGCGCAGTAACGTTTGCAGAGCTTCCCTAACGCTCAAGCACATAGGTCCCCGGCGCCGGGCACAGCGCCGGATGGCTTTGGCTCCCGATCGGCGGGGCCGCAACCCAGGGGCCGCACTGTTTGCCGAGCCATTGGGCCCAGTCTTCCCACCAGGAACCAGGCGTCTTTTCGATCGCGTTGCGCCAGGATTCCGGATCGGCGTGATCGCTTACCGGTCCCACCCAGTATCGCCGTTTCGGCGGCTCCACCGGCGGGTTAACGACGCCCATGATATGTCCAGAGGTCGCTAACACATAACGCACCGGCGCCTGGACGAGCGCACAGATCTTGAACGATTCTTTCCAAGGCGCGATGTGGTCTTGTTCGGTGCCTACCGCGTACAGGGGTTGCTTTATCGATCGCAGATCGATGGGCTTTCCGCCCAGCGTCAGCCCGCCGGGCTGCACGAGCTTGTTATTGAGGTAACACTCCCGAAGGTAATACGAGTGCATCGCCGCGGGCAGCCGCGTCGTATCCGTATTCCAATACAGAACATCGAGCGGCGGCGGCCCTTCACCGTAGAGGTAATTGTGGACCAGGTAATGCCAAATTAGGCTATTGGATCTCAGCATCCGAAACGACCAAGCCATTGCCGCCCCATCGAGATAACCTGGGTCCGCCATCAGCTTCTCCAGAAACTCTATGCTATTCTCGTCAATGAACACGCCGATGTCGCCCGGGGCGGTGAAATCGACCAGTGCGGTAAGCAGCGTAAAATGTGCGATGGCGGGCGGCTGGTTGCGCTTCAACCCCGTGTTGAGCCAGGCCATCAATGCCGCGAGGATGGTACCACCGATGCAATACCCGGCCGCATGCACCTGCGCGGCGCCCGTGATCTCCCTGGCCACCTCGACCGCTTGCAACGCGCCTTGCAGCATGTAGTCCTCGAAGCCGGCGTTGCGGCTCTCCGAGCGCGGGTTGCTCCAACTGGTGATGAACACCGAGAATCCGCGCGACACCAAATAGTGGACCAGGCTCTTCTTCGCGCAGAGATCCAAAATGTAATATTTATTGATCCACGGGGCCACGATGACCACCGGCAGGCGGTGGACTTTCCGGGTGGCCGGCGCGTATTGAATAACTTCCAACAAGTGGTTACGGAAAACGACCTGGCCGGGTGTCGCGGCGAGATTGTGACCGACCTTGAAGGTCTCATCGTCCACCATGCTCACATCGCCCCGAAACGCATCATTCACGGCATTTCTCAAACCATCAACCGTGCTCATACCAAAACTTGCGATCGACTTGTGAACTGCGTGCGGGTTGGTCCAAAAGTAGTTCGATGGCGAGGCGGCGTTGAGCATCTGCCGGACCCAGAATCCGGCTTTCTGTTTTATGCGCGGAGCAACATCGGGCGTATTCTCGATCGCGTCCTCAAGCCAACGAGTGTAGGCAAGGTAGGATTCTTTCATCAGATCGTAATAGGGGTGCTCGGTCCAGATAGGCTCCGCGAAGCGTTCGTCGTAAGCCACGGGACGTACCGTATCCTCCACCTCCTGGCCGCATAATCGCCGGTAACCCAGCATCTGCAGGTTTGAGCACTGCTCGGCAAGCTTGAATAATTGCTTGGCTAGCTCCCCCGGCTGCCGCAGCCATGCCTGCTGCACCTCCAAACACGAGGTCATGACGCCAAAGGGATCCAAGACTTGACGAATGCCGGGACGCGCTGCGTCAAGCGCTTGGCATTTTGAGTTCTCTTCGACGGCGTGGTGCGGTGAATACATGATATTAACCTATTGAGTATACGACTATTGTTTCGCCTGGCATCCATTGTGCCTTTTTTAGCTCAGCACAAGTCTGTTCGACTGTGCCTCCTCCTTTTGGTCTTCGGGGGCGCCTATGGCGCCCTCTTTTTTTTCGGGACGTCCCGCTTGGCCTCCTCCCACAGAGCATCCATCTGCGCAAGCGTGGCGTCGTTTACGGACTGGCCTTGTGCCTGTAACCGCTGTTCGATGTAGCGAAACCGGCGCTCGAATTTTTGATTGGCCGACCGCAACGCCGACTCAGGATTGACGCGCGCGAACCGCGCCAAGTTGACACACGCAAACAACAAATCACCGATTTCCTCGGCGATGTGCGTCGGTTCCCCAGCCGCGAGCGCTGCGCGGACCTCGTCAAGCTCACCCCCGACGGTGTCGAGAACGGCGCCGATCTCAGCCCAATCGAAGCCTACGGCGGCCGCGCGCCGCTGGAGCTTTACAGCGCGTAGGAGCGCTGGAAGCACCGAGGCGATACCGTCGAGGATGTTCGCCGTGACTTGATCTCCTATTCTTTTTCGCATACAAAGGAGCACTTATGCGTAAGGGCACTGTGAACGCGCCGACGATTGATACTCCGTACCTGGGACGCTGATTTATGGCGCCACTCATTCTGCGATTGGATGTTACCGGGTCGCCGCTCCGATGGGTACCCTGGCACGATGCGGTCTGTCTTTATAGCAAGAACAGAATCGCTTGGACCGCGGGTGAACGGGTGTTCACGTTTTTCGGTGGCATGTCCAGGCTAACCGGTCAGCGTTCGTCGGTCGCGGTCAATTCCATCATTGCCGTTAAGCGCGCGCGCGGGATCAAACACGGTCAGCGTGGCATCCCGCCCTTGAACAATCGCGAGCTGTTCCTACGCGATGGACACCTGTGCATGTATTGCGGCGAAGAGTACGCCGCATCGCAGCTCACCCGCGACCATGTCATCCCCCTATCGCGCGGGGGATACGATCGTTGGTCGAACGTGGTGGCCGCGTGCAAGGCGTGCAATACGCACAAGGGCAACCGCACGCCCGAGGAAGCCGGGGTCGCCCTGTTGGCCGTTCCGTACGTGCCCAATTGGGCCGAGTTCCTCGCGCTCTCGAATCGGCGCATCCTGGCGGATCAGATGCAGTTCCTAAAGACGCAATTCAATACCCAGCATCGCCTGTTAAGCCTGAGACACTGAATCGTCTACGCGCAGCCAACCCGGCCTAGCCCATGATGGTGGCTGGCGCGAGCGGCGCGATGTCGCCGGCAATGGGATCGAGTTCACCTTCATCGCGAGCTACAGCCTAGGAGCCGCGGAGCGAGCACGCGACGCAGCGATCGGGATGCGCAGTAGATTGATTCGCAACCTCTGGACCGCCAGGTGACTACTCCGGCCCCCAAAACAACCGCCGCAAGTCAAAGGATGCTGCACGTTCAAGCACCGATCATTCCGGCGGTGACCGAGCTTATCAGGATTCATCGCGGTACGATTTCATTGGGCCAAGGGGTCGCGTTTTACGGCCCGCCCGCGCGCGCCGCGGAGCGGATAGGCGATTTCCTGTCGGATCCGGAAAACCACAAATACGCGCCTGTTCAAGGAACGCCGCGTCTCATTGAATTGATCGTTCAAAAGCTGCATACGGAAA
>JBOIDH010000269.1:0-3980 GCA_050740495.1 Gammaproteobacteria bacterium
GGTGATGATCGTGTCGAACGAGACCGTGGCGCCGCTCTATCTGGCCCGGGTCACGGCGCATCTCACCGATTACGATGCCGGCAGCGTGACTCTCCCCGACGGAGAAAAATACAAGACGCTCGAGACCGTGAACCGCATTATCACCGCACTGCTGGAGCGCCGCTTTGATCGGCGCTGCACCTTGATCGCGCTTGGCGGCGGGGTGGTCGGGGATATTGCCGGATTTGCCGCTGCTTGCTATCAGCGCGGGGTGAATTTTGTCCAAATCCCGACCACGCTTTTGTCCCAAGTCGACTCCTCGGTCGGCGGGAAAACGGGCGTGAACCATCGGCTCGGGAAAAACATGATCGGGGCTTTTCATCAGCCTCGCTGCGTCATCGCCGACATCGATACGCTGGTCACCCTACACCCTAGAGAATTCCGGGCCGGTTTGGCCGAAGTGATCAAGTACGGCCTCATCCGCGACGGCGATTTTTTTGCGTGGCTGGAAAATCACCTGCCGCGCCTTCTCGAACGCGATCCCGCGGCGCTAAGTTATGTCATCGAGCGCTCGTGCGCGATCAAAGCCGAGATCGTCGCCGCCGACGAGCGCGAGTCCGGCATGCGCGCAATGCTCAATCTTGGCCACACCTTCGGCCATGCCATCGAGACCGGTCTCGGCTATGGCGCCTGGTTGCACGGGGAAGCCGTCGCAGCCGGACTTTTCATGGCCGCGGATCTGTCGGTGCGGCTCGGTTGGCTGGGCGAAGACGAATTAAAGCGCATCGAGTCCCTGCTGCGACAGGCGGGGTTACCTGTGCGCTGCCCGCTCCCCATCAATCGGATGTTGCGTCTCATGGCAGTCGACAAAAAAGCTCTGGACGGCGCCCTTCGTCTCGTGCTACTGGAGAAAATCGGTCAAGCGGTTGTCGGGGGGGACTATGACAAAGGCTGCTTGCGTCATACACTCGCGGCATGTCGTGCGGAGCCCCTCCCCGCCTAAAACGTATTCCGACCGCCGCGCCGGATAGGCCGCGCGTGAGCGCATAGCGATGCGCGTACCCGAAGAAGCTTTGCCCGGGCCCGAAGCGGCGTTTTACTTCACTACGCCGGCCTTGACGCAACGGCGGGAGCTCATCCGCCACCTTATCGACCACAGCGATCGGCTACTGCTCGTGATCGGCGAGCGGCAGAGCGGAAAAACCACATTCGCGGACCAAGTGCTGGCGCGGGCACCGGACACGTGGTTAGTGACGCGATTTCATGCGAATCCCATGCTCGACTCCCGCTTGCTCCTCAGGGACCTCGCGGTCTCGATCGGCGCCAGCGCGGCGGGAGCGGATCGCAAGTCATTAACCGAGACGATTGGCGCGATCCTCCGTCAGCGCGAACAGCATCGTCTCATTACTGTGTTATTCGTTGATGACGCCCATGAACTGCCTGCCGATGCGCTCAAACTCCTGTTTGGGCGCGGTAGCTCCAAGCCAGGCGCGTTGCGTGTTGTTTTGCTGTGTGAGCCGCACATTAACACCATACTCGAGGCCCCGGAGCTCCAGCCCCTGCGAGAGACGATCGTCCATATTTTGGACATGCCGTCTTTTACCCTGGAGCAGACCCGGGCTTATCTCGAGGCCCGCTACAACCGCAGGGGCTTAGCGAGCTTTCTGCCGCTGGACGGTACCGAGGTCGCGCGAATACATGGGGGATCCGGCGGATTCCCCGGACGCATCGATCACCTCATGGCGCAAACCCTCAAGCAACCGCCCGCCGGGAGTGAGCATGCCGAATCCTCGCCGCGCTTCGGTTCCATCGCGAAGCACCAATGGCGTCTTAACACCGTCGCCGCATTGCTCGCCGCGGTAAGTATCATTATCGCGATCGACTCCCTCCAAGACCGATTCCTTCGCCTCCCTTCCGAGGATCCGGCGCCGATCGAGCTTTCTACGCCGAAACAAGCGCCGCCCGCCGCCGCGCAGCCGCAACCGCCGAAGACTAACCCACCGAAGCTCAAATCCGGCCTCGTCGCACCCGCGGCCGTAGAAAACACCCGGATCGAACCTGTGCTGACGCTCCCGCGGCCACTGCCGCCCAATCAGTATGTATTACAACTGCTGGCGATCCGGGATCCGGCCGCCGGCGAACGGTTCCTGGCACAGCATCAGCTCGGCGGCCAGGCGCGCGTCGTCGCGACTCGGCGCAAGGGTCAGAGGTGGCACCTCGTCGTCCTCGGCCCGTTCCCCGATCGCCGCGCCGCAAGCGCGGCCGTGCGAACCTTACCGAAGGCGATACAAGCCCAACAACCCTGGCCGCGGCGAATCGCCGACTTGGACGCGTGGGGAAATCAACCGCGGCGGTAGTTCTCAAGCCTCAAGCGAGCACGAAAGGCGCCATTTCGTCGCCCCGCCGCGCTACCATCGAGTAGCCGCGGGTTGATAAGGCGTTAGGGCGAACGCCGTGACACTCCCGAATCGCGGTTATATACTCATGGGCCGGTCTTGGTTATATAGGTCCCGAAGCGCGCTCGTACCGAGGCGGATCCCTGCGCTAGGCGCTTAGGCCTAGCCAAACATATTTGAAATTCGTAAACCATGCGCCTGGTCTATTTCGTAAACTATGCGCGGCTTGCACATTGTCTCCCTCTCCCACAGGGAGAGGGTTGGGGTGAGGGGATCAAAATAATCGACGCATGTGTTTGATTTGATTCCCTCATCCTAACCTTCTCCCTGAGGGAGAAGGGACTCCCGGACTTGTTGAAGTGGTTCTGTACGACATTGGATGTGTGAGAATCTAATGATCTCGAAACACGTTAAGGAATCTTCGAGCTTTAACTCATCAGGGCGGTGATGTAGCTATGCATTGGGTTGGACATACGCAAGAGGGTCTCTATGACCCCGCATTCGAACATGACGCTTGCGGTGTCGGCTTCGTAGTCGACATGAGGGGAAGACAATCCCATACCATCGTGACGCAAGCATTGACGATCCTAAAAAATCTGATGCATCGCGGCGCTTGCGGGTGTGAAGTCAATACCGGCGACGGCTGCGGCATCCTGCTGCAAATGCCACACGGATTTCTCGCCCGCGAATGCGCCAAGCTCGGGATAAACCTGCCGGCCCTCGGCCAGTACGGCGCCGGTTTGGTCTTTCTGCCGCGGGACCCGGCCCAAGCGCGGGTGTGCCGCGATCGCTTCGAGGCCATTATAAAAGAAGAGGGGCAGCGGGTGCTCGGTTGGCGAACCGTCCCTGCCGACGACACGCTCATCGGCGCCTCGGCGCAAACCGTGGAACCGGGCTTCAAGCAGGTGTTCATCGGCCGCTCGGCGAAGATCCGCGATGAGGCCGCCTTCGAACGCCGCTTATACGTGATCCGCAAACGCATCGAGCACGCGATCCGGGGCTCCGATCTGTCCGAGCGTGGCATGTTCTACATCCCAAGCCTGTCGTGCCGCACGCTCATTTACAAGGGGATGTTGACCGGGAATCAAATCGAAGCGATGTTTCCCGATATCGTCGATCCAGCCGTCGAATCCGCGCTGGCCCTGGTGCATCAGCGATTCTCGACGAATACCTTCCCCTCCTGGCCGCTCGCGCAACCGTTCCGCTACATCGCCCACAACGGTGAGATCAACACCTTGCGGGGCAATATCAATTGGATGCGTGCCCGGGAGGCGCTTTGCGCATCGCCCCTCTTCGGCGAGGATCTCAAAAAGCTGTTCCCGATCATCGACGAGGAGGGCAGCGATTCGGCATGCTTCGATAACGTGCTGGAGTTCTTGCATATGAGCGGCCGCCCGCTCGCGCACGCGGTACTGATGATGATCCCGGAGGCCTGGAGCGGACATGAGTCGATGAACGATGAACGCAAGGCGTTCTACGATTACCACGGCTGTCTGATGGAGCCCTGGGACGGGCCCGCTTCCATCGCGTTCACGGATGGAACAGTGATCGGCGCGGTGCTCGATCGGAACGGTTTGCGCCCATCGCGTTACTACGTCACCAAGG
>JBOIDH010000270.1:0-3968 GCA_050740495.1 Gammaproteobacteria bacterium
CTGTGCCTTGTCCTAAGCGGTGTATAATCCTAAATTCGGCAGTTGACACGCGCGACCTCCCGTATTGCTATGGCAGGGTTACGATATTTGGTTCCGCAGTATCCACCGAAAAAGTAACTGCTCCCCAGTCAGCAGAGATCCTTTGAGAGCCGCGCCAGGCAAGGCTTTCTAGCGATCGTAGGGTGGCCAAAATGACGTGTAACTGCGGAATTTAGGATAATGGAAACTTCAAGAAACTAGAAAAAACCGCCGAGGTGATGTGGGATGCTTGACACGCTACGCAAACCGTTTTTTGTCGTTGCTATCGTCTTGATCACCCTCACGGTGCTGCTAGAAATCGGCTCTGCTGGCTTTGTCAAGGCGGTCTGTGAGTCGTCTCGATGCAACCAAGCACTTGACCCGCCAGGCTTCGGCATTCCCTATCTGGCGCTGCTGGATGGTCTGTTGCTGTTCACCATCGCCTTGATGGGCATAGCCTTGATCGCCCCTGCCAGGATCCATGGGCGCATCCAAGGGTTAGCAACTTTTATCGTGTCGCTCCTGGTACTGATCGGGTCCATCGTGCTGATTTTCGTCGCGCTACAGCTGCTGATGTTGATGATTTCCCTGCTGCTCGCCGTACCCTTCGGCACCATCGTCTACCTAGCGACCTACGGCGATTTTGAGGTCAACCCTGCGCGAATCACGTTAAGCTTGTTGATGACCTTAAAACTGGCGTTTGCAGGATTTTTAGTATTTGCTCACCAGCGTTTCTTGGAAAATAAAGGACTTGTGCTGATCATCCTGACCTCATTGCTCGCGACCCTTATCGTCACTTTCCTTCACGGTTTGGCACCGAGGATCCTAGTCAGCATTACGGACGACATCGCCGGTATCGTGGTCGCGATCCTCGCGGCGATCTGGGCCTTGGTGTTCTTTCTGGGTTCAATCCCCTCGATCATTAAAGCCCTGCGAGTGGACAAAGCCCTTAGCTAGGATCGTCTATTTCGCCATGACTTAATCATTGATCCTCTTCGCCGGTCAGGATATCGATAGGCGCGAGATCCTCCTCAGCTAAAACGGCCCGGGGGACGGGCAAGCCTTCAAAGAATAGTTCAATTTCCTTTTCGCGCCGTTTTTTCAGACCCTTCAAAACCTTTTTGCCCGCGATCGTCCAACGCAGGAATTGCCCGGGGACACGATCATACTGCCGCGCATTCACCGCTTTGAGGAGACTCGACTTTCTCAAATTCCCGCTGCCTACATTAAAAACAAAATCACATAGGGCCGCGTATTGTCCATCGGTCAGCCGGTGTTTTGTGGCAGTCATCACTGAGATTTCTGCTTGCGTCATGTCTTTACGCAGCAACTCAGCACCCTGTGGCTCACTCACGCCATTACGAAACTCAGTGGGTTCGGTTCCATTGCATCGTGATTTTTTGAGCAGGTGGCCGAAACCAATCGTGCAATAGCCGGCCGCATCATTGTACAACCTGCTTCGAAATCCCTCGGAAGCCTTTGTCAGCTCGATCCCTCTGCTGTAGACCTTCCTGATCGGGGTACCGGGAGGTAACACCGCACGCTCCGCTGGTTCCAGAAAGATCCCTGGCGTAAGACTGTCGACAGTGGGAAACTCCGCTTCACTTACCGTAGCACAGCCCTCTAAAACACCCATGGCAAAGATGAAACCGCCTCCCATCAGGCCCTTGATTGTTTGGTTCATGCCGCCCTGTCCTCTCAGGTTAATGGTGATTTTTTCTATCATTGGCCTTCCCCCTCGGCAAGCACACGTAAAACCTCTGGAGGTAGCGCCCGATCGTAAATACGAATGTCGTCGAGGCTGCCGTTCATGCCCGGCCACCAGGGATCTTTTCCGAGATAGAGGGATCCTTTATTACTCATAGAGTTGCCAACCTTAGGCGCTTCTGGATCCAAGTTTCCGTCAATATAAAGCTGCAATTCTTTGCCTTTTTTAACGTAAGCGATATGTGTCCATGAATTCATGTCGATTTGCGATACGCTGGCGTAGCCCCCTTCATTCGGATCCGCATCGGTGCTGATTCGATAGTGCACGCTGTTGTTAGCGGGATTCATCCACATTGCGAACGTGCGCTCTGTATCTGCATTGCCTTTATGCATGATCGAACGCCATGTGCCCGTCCACCCTTGACGCAAATTCATCCAGAATGTAACGCTGAAATCGGCACCATTGCTGCCCAATTCCAGCACTTTGGCATTCGGTATTTGCACGTAATTACTGCCGTCAAAGCGCAAGGCACCGCCGAGCTTTCCCTTCTTGACCCAGACCGGATCATTAACCAGCGTGCCATGGTTGGCGCCATCCGCGGAATCACTCAGGGTGTCTCCACTCCCGTCGTCACACCGCCAGTACGCGATTAACCCGTCCTCCCCACCGCTTGGCCAGAGCCAAATCGCCAGACCGCCAGCGATCAGCACGCCGACGATTATCGTCGGGATCCACCATGGAAATGCTTTCGCGGGAGGAGGCGGGGGCGTGACTGGCTTAGCCACGACTTCAAAACTCACCGGCTCGCCCGACGTATAATCTTCATCGGGCTTGCCGACCGAAAAGACCAGCAGGCGAAATTTGTATTTCCCCGGAGCCGTTCCTCCCGGAACTTGGATATCCACGAAAATCTCATCCGTGGTATTTTTGCCAAGCTCCCGCTCCGGTGCCCCGTGAATTTTCAGCCAGCCGGCCTGTGTCCCTCCCTCCACGAGTAGATTGGCTCCAACCCTCAGCCGCTTGCCGCAGGCATTGGTTAGCGTAAACTTCACACTCCCGCTGCCTTCCGGCGTACAGGTGATGGTATCGCTCAGTTGCGTGATTGTTACAATTCTCACCATCGCGCCCCAATCATGATAGTTCGACCAAGTATCTTTTTATTACTCAAACCGCAAGCGCACCGAACGGTTTTGAGCTGTACACACATCACATTCAAGTGTAAGCGTACCACCTTCTTCCAAAGCTACCAGCCGGACGGATTCATTAGATTCTTGCGAGATCCAATATTGGGGGATGCTTTCCCCCGACTCAACATAGATCACCTTGAATCCGGGAGGGGCATTTGGATTCACATTGTTCTTGCACGGCCGGTTTTTGTCTTCACACGGTAGATAGACTTTAACTCCTTGATCCAATAAATGCAGTGTGGCCTTGCGGTAATCATCCTCAGCGGGGGGAACTGCGATCGTACACTCTGGTGCCGCTTGCGTTAATGCGAAACCGGCGGCGACCGGCTGGTTGTTGCACCTGAGGCCGGTCACATCGAGCTTTGGACCGAACGGTTCAAGCATTGCCCCTAGGACCTTGGTCCAGGGCTTAGGCTTATCCGTGGGATTCGCCTCTCCCGATTTATTGAAACGGATCCCGGCCCCGATACCACCGACAAACAGCACGGCGATAATCAACAATCCAGCGATGATGAACTTTTGTCGTCCATCCATTGCCGTGCTATGAGATGTGCATTACGGTTTCTTCGCGGGTTCGTCAGGTTTGACACCCCGTGCTTGAAACTGCCTCAAAACTCCCGGAACAACGTGATAATATGGCATCGGTTGCCATTGCCCCGGTGGCGGTGGCGCTACTGACACCGATAACGCTACCGCCGTACCTTTTTCTATTTGCACGCCGGTTTGCTCGGTGCTTTTTGGCGTTTGATCAATAACGTAACCGGGCGGAACGTCGTTGGTCGGCTGTCGCGTCACGGTGCCGACCGTCAAGCCATAATTTTTAATCGTGGTCTCTGCAATGTGATGCAGTTCCCCAAGGAGTTCGGGAATCTTAACTTTAGGCATCACCGCCACAATGAAATTAACAGCCGCGCCTTCCTTAACAAGCGTCTTCTCAGGTGGGTCTTGCTTCCACACGGCATTGGAAGCCACCTCCTCCGTAGGCTGCTTCTCGATCTTACCCACCTGCAAGCCCGCCGACTCTATCTCGGATTGCGCTTCCTCAAGCGGCCGAC
>JBOIDH010000271.1:0-3953 GCA_050740495.1 Gammaproteobacteria bacterium
CCAGGGTTTCAACGGGGGTTTCGAATGGCCTTCGGCGCTCATCGGTATCGTCGCTGCCCTCGCCTTGTTCCGCTACAAGGTCGGAATTATCCTCGTTATCGGCGCATGCGGCGGTTTAGGGCTGATCTATAGCCTATCTAAGCCGTTGCTGTTCTAACAGCAGAACGTTGTTCTTTCACTCTCAGCGCCGATCCGAAACGGAGGCAGAGTGCCTGGACCACGATCATATTCAGCGCCGTCGAAGAGAGCAGACCAAACAGGATCACGATCGCCATAGGCGTCTGGATCTCGCTCCCCGGCCCGCCCCCGCTCAATGCAAGCGGGACGAGGGCAAGGCCGGCCTGCGCGGTGGAGTTGGATCGGCCGGTAAGCTCCTTCAGCTTCTCGCCGGCTACATCGTGGAGCGCGAAAAGTAGTCCGGGATCCCGGCAGTTGCGGCGAGAGATCGCCCGATGATATTCTGGCTCACGCCATGACGCCGATGAACGTGACGAGAGCGCTTCTTTCAAAATTCGCGGCGCTCGCTCGCGCCGGTGCGGCTGGATTGAGAACGATGGAGACGAAAACAGTACGCCGGATAGCTGTATTTCTAGCTACCCTGGGCGCATGGGGACTGGCCAGTTTAGCGTACGGGGGTGAATACGATCTGGTCATAGAAAAAAAGCTGATTAACTTGACAGGCCGGGATAGGGTGGTCCCGACGATCAACGGATCCGTGCCCGGCCCGGCGCTCCGCTGGCGCGAGGGCGAAGAGGTGCTGATCCGCGTGACCAACCGCCTCGACGAGCCAACGTCCCTCCACTGGCATGGGATCATCCTGCCCGCCAGCATGGACGGGGTGCCGGGGATCAGTTTCGATGCGATCGCGCCCGGTGCGACCTTCGCCTACCGCTTCCGCGTCAAGCAGAGCGGCACCTACTGGTACCACAGTCACTCGGCGTTCCAGGAGCAAGCAGGGATGTACGCACCCATCATCATCGCACCGGCCGAGCCGGAAAACTACCGCTATGATCGTGACTACATCGTCATGCTCTCGGACTGGACCGACGAGGATCCGCACACGGTCTACGCCAAGCTGAAGAAGCAAAGCGGGTATTACAATTTTAATAAGCGCACGGCCTCCGACTTCTTCCGCGACGTTGCGGATAAGGGCTGGAGGGCGACGATTTCCGATCGGCTCGAGTGGGGCCGCATGCGCATGGACCCCACGGATATCGCCGATGTCACGGGCTACACCTACACATTTCTCATCAACGGAAAACCACCCGCCGCCAACTGGACAGCGCTCTATAAAACGGGCGAGCGCGTGCGGCTGCGGTTTATCAACGGCTCGGCGATGACCTACTTCGATGTCCGCATCCCAGGGCTCAAGATGACCGTCGTGCAGGCCGACGGCCAGGATGTGCAGCCGGTCGCGGTGGACGAGTTCCGGATCGCCGTGGCCGAGACCTACGACGTGATCGTGGAGCCTGAAAGCGACCGCGCGTATACCCTCTTTGCCGAGGCGATGGATCGCAGCGGATACGCACGCGGCACGCTTGCACCGCGGGAGGGCCTGTCCGCGCCCATCCCTGAGATGCGGCCGCGGCCGTTGCTCACGATGGCGGACATGGGCATGGCACACGGCCCGATGAGCGGACCGCGAGCGGCGGACATGGACCACGGTGGGCACATGGATGGCATGCATGGCATGGGACACGCGGCCGCCGATAAGGCGAACGAGATGACGGCATTGATGCACGGACCCGACGACCACGGGCCTGGCAATGAGATGATCGCGATGATGCCGGCGAATAGGCTCGGCGAGCCCGGCATCGGTCTCGATACTACGGATAGGCGCGTCCTGGTTTACACGGACCTGCGAAATAGCAAGCCCGGCTATGACCTTAGAAAACCGATCCGGGAGATCGAGTTGCACCTTACCGGCAACATGCAGCGCTTCATCTGGTCGTTCGACGGAAAAAAACACTCGGAGGCAGAGCCTATCCGGCTTCAGTACGGGGAGCGCGTGCGCTTCACCTTCGTGAACGACACGATGATGAATCACCCCTTGCACCTCCATGGCATGTGGAGCGATCTCGACAACGGGGCGGGCGCCTACAAGCCGCGCAAGCACGTGATCAACGCGAAGCCGGCTGAGCGGCTGTCCTTCGAGGTGACGGCCGACGCGCTCGGCGAGTGGGCCTTTCACTGCCATTTGCTCTATCACATGGAGGCTGGCATGTTCCGCAAGGTCGTCGTCACCCGGAACGTCGATGCTTCGAGCTAAGCAAATTGGCGTAGGATCGATGCTGAGGCGGGGGCGAAATCCGACCATGCGTACCCTCTGGCCAATGCTGCTATGGCTTAAGGTGACCAGCGTGGCGGCGGCTTCGCCGCCCGCCCAACCGCATGGTGATCAGATTTTCACCTACGTCCAGGCGGAGCAGTTAGAGTACCGAATCGCGAGCAACGCGTCCGACACGCTGAGCTGGGATGTGCGGGGCTGGGCCGGCGGGGATTACAACCGCTTGTGGTTCAAAACGCAAGGGAATGATCGTATCGACGGTCCCGTGGAAAATGGCGAAGTGCAGCTACGATACAGCCGCTTGGTAACGCCCTTTTGGGACGCGGCCGTCGGGGCGCGCTATGACGTAGAGCCCGACCCCTCGCGAGCTTATGCCGTGTTCGCGCTCCATGGCCTCGGACCGTATCTTTATGAAGTGGACGCGGACCTGTTCGTTAGTGAGGTGGGCGACGTGTCCGCCCGCCTTGAGGTCGAGTACCCGATTCTTCTTACGCAGAGGCTGATCCTGCAGCCATCGTTCGAGTTGGACCTCGCCGTCCAAGAGGTGAAGGAACTTGGGGTCGGCCCCGGGCTGAGCCAAGTTGAGCTGGGTCTACGGCTACGCTACGAGATTGTGCGTGAGCTCGCGCCGTACATCGGCTTCGTTTGGGAACGAAAAGTTGGCCGGACGGCGGATCTCGCAAGAGGCGTGGGAGAGGAGTTCGACACCCCGGCATTCGTGGCCGGGGTCCGGTTCTGGTTCTAGGTATGGGTGATCCGCCAGCTTGCGTCTGAGCTGACGCCGTCATTCCCTCAGCACTAGCTGGCCGAGCGGATGGTCAGTACCGGGACCTCGGAGGTGCGAACCACCCGCTCCGCCACACTCCCCAATATCATGTGCGACAGGCCGGTGCGCCCGTGGGTGCCGATGACGATGAGATCGGCTTGTTGCTGTTTAGCAAACTCTACGATCTGGAGGTAGGGCACGCCTTCGGCCAGATGCACGGTCGTCGTGGGCGCCTCAGCCGCCGTGTCTTTGACGAACTGCTCGAGCCGCTCCCGCAGCCCTTTCGCGAGACCCTCTTCCAGGTACAGGTAAGGAAATAGCTCCACGGTACCGTCCGCAACCGCATAGACTGGAGGCTCATAGGCGTGGACCACATCGACTTGGGCCCCCAACCGCTCAGCCAGCGCCAAGGCGTACTCCAAGGCGCGTGCGGAAGGCTTGGAAAAATCGATCGGGCAGAGAATTCGATTGATGACGAGCATAAGATCCTCCTCGCATTAGCAGTTGAATTCGGGACGATTCGACATCCGCACGCTGTCGTTCACACCGTTTTCACGCCCGCGCGTGCGAGGCAGGCGCGTAAACGCTCGATCTCATCGAGGAGGTCGAGGATCACGGCGGCGGCCTCGGCGCTCGCCCCGAAGTCGCGCTCTAGCCGCGCGAGCCGGCGGGCACGCAAGAGATCCAGAGCGCCGAAGCGCCACGCCGTCTCATCGGGGCCGTCGGGCGAGAGGACACCGACCTCGACCAGTTGCACGATCCACGCGGCTTCGGCCCCGCAGGCCTCGACCATCTCCTCTAGCGACAAGGCACCTTGCTCGCTGACGAGAATACCTGTGAAGAGGTCCGCGTTCATCTCGTTTCACACGCCCAAGCCGCGGCGAGGGTTGAAGGCCAGCT
>JBOIDH010000272.1:0-3949 GCA_050740495.1 Gammaproteobacteria bacterium
TCCAGCTCGCGCGCTGCGGCAGCTCACGTTGGAGCGCATACTTGCAAAGCACCGCGCTCGCCCCGTACAGGACGCAACAAAAGACCACGATCGCTCCGTATAGAAACATTTATACTTCCGTTCCTTGAGAGTTTGTGAGAAAACCTACTGCGCTTGGGATCTCGCGTTCCGGCGGTGCTCGGAATCCTCATGTATTCAACATACACTCCGGTTGCTCGTCCCATCCTTGGGACTCGCCTCTGCCAGGCTTGCGCTTCGTTTCGCTCCAGGCGAAACGGTCCTGTGCTCCGGCGGGAAGCCAGGGCCAGGGAGTGGCCCTGTTTGGCGCGCCGAGGATGCAACGTGATCTCCCTTCGCTCGCAACGGGTTTTTTCACAAACTCCGAGTTCGCGCGGATTGCGCAAGCGCTTACCGGTTCGATGATGACACCAATCCGCGCCGATTGTAAACCTTTAGGATAAAATCAGCGCTCAAGTTAGAGCTTGTGAATAAATCTACTGCGCAGCCCGCCCGCATCGTTGCGCGGTGCTCGGAATCCTCATGTATTTCCACATACACTGCGGTTCCTGCGCGCCGCGCGCCTCGCGGGCGGGCGTGCTCGCTACGATTTCTTCACAAGCTCTGAGAGATATGGACGAGCACTTGTTTATCGTGACCTACGATATCTCGGACCCCAGGCGCTGGCGGGCCATCTTCTCCCTTATGAACGGCTACGGAGAATGGCTACAGCTCTCCGTCTTTCAATGCCGCCTTACTCGGCGACGGCATGCGGAGCTGGTTGCCACCCTTGACGAGATCATACATCACGAACAGGATCACGTACTGATGCTCGATCTCGGGTCCGCCGACACGGTGGTGCCGAGGGTCGTGAGCCTGGGCAAGCAGTTCAAGGCCCTCGAACGCGCGCCTATAATCGTGTAGCATGGCTGCCTCACGGTTGCGAGTGCTTCTGTGATGGCAGAATCTGTAGTGACCGCTCGCACACGGTGCCTCCTTAACAATCAGGAAACTACTGTCGTAAGGTGACGTAATGCCGGACCTTTGGCTAGCCCGTGAACCTTTGACCCGACAACCGCTCGCAAAACGTCCTGCCAAGCGGTCTGCCATGCCGGTTCGCAGCAGGTCTATTTTCCGCGGCGATTCGCCGCGGCCTCATTGAAGCGGCCGGACGGTCAGTGTTCCCGCGCGGCGATCGCAGATTTTCCGCGGCGATTCGCCGCGGCCTCATTGAAGCAGCGCACAAGGCGTGCTGCTCGGGATGCTACAAGAGATTTTCCGCGGCGATTCGCCGCGGCCTCATTGAAGCGCGGTCTCGGTGCTGATGCCGATGTTGAAACTGCGATTTTCCGCGGCGATTCGCCGCGGCCTCATTGAAGCGACGGCGCGACACAAGTGCTCTCGACGAGCTATCTCATTTTCCGCGGCGATTCGCCGCGGCCTCATTGAAGCAACGAAGGCGGGTGGGTGCCTTTCGACTTCGGGGCCATTTTCCGCGGCGATTCGCCGCGGCCTCATTGAAGCGACGGCGCGACACAAGTGCTCTCGACGAGCTATCTCATTTTCCGCGGCGATTCGCCGCGGCCTCATTGAAGCCCGGAGCCGAAATGGCTAGAATCCAGTGCCTCCGATGGCGTCCCTGAATCTGGATTAGCACCGATCGATGGCGAGAATGATCCGTTAGACTGTGGCTTTACGGGATGCTTAGATACCTTTGCCCCTCGGGGTTCGGGTGAGGGAGATCGCGCGCTCCGTTGGACAAGTTCGAGCGCGTCTACCAGGTTTGCAAGCTCAGCACTTTTTGCCCCGCTCGGGGCCCGGGTGCAATGGGGTAGGTGCAGGCCGCCGCTTGCAGGGGCGCCAGCGCGCGCTATCCGAGCCTGCACCGGGAACGGTCCGCTACGGGTTACTAATCACCTCCAAGAACGCCGCGATCTCGCGCATCTCGGTAGAGGACATTTGTATTTGTCCAAATTGCTTGGCGCCCGGGCTCGCATTGAACTCAGTGCTGTTATAGAATGACACCGCATGGAGCAAGTTCGTGAACCGCAGCGTCTCGCCGGGAATCGTCATTTCATTGTCATTGTTCCCAAATATTCCGGTGTGGAAGAAATGGGGCTTCCTCAGTCCAAAGAGTTGGGGAGTTTGGAAGGGTGCGGGTGGGAATGGGCGGATCGATGGGATCGGTAGTCCGGGAGCCGAACCCGAGCCGTCGTCAAACGTCGGCGTTTTTTCCAGAGGATTGTTGGTGTGCTCGAAATCTTCCACCCCTATGTCAAAGTCTCCACCAGAAAGGACCGTCCCACCGTGGCACGAGGTACAGCCGATCGAGAAGAAGAGATCTCGACCCTTCACCTCACGCCGCGCCTGATCGATCGCTTCTGGATCATCCTGGGTACTGAGGAGACTACCCTCACCGAATATCGTGAAGTTCCCGTTTGCAGGCGAAGTGTTGGACAACATGAATGCCTCCAACGCTCGTAGCTGCCGGGCGGTGGGTAGCACGAAGTCCTTCGATTTACCCTTTGTTTTACGCTCCAGGGTTTTCGGAAAATGTTGAACGACTGCCCCAACGGCGAAGCCCTGTAGATCGGGGCAGCAGGCGCTATATCCATAGGGCGCGGTGAACTGCAAGTTAAACAGCGATGGAACCGCTCTGAAGACAGGCGGCCGAAGCAAGTTGCCGGTGGCGTCCACAGCAAATCCGTCGATGTTTTCCAAGATCAGTCCACGCATTCTCATGAGGGACGGATCTTCCAGCGCTGGTCTATGCGGATCCTGGTCGTCAAAAGGCGGGAGGTTTGGATTGAACTCGGCGACGAACAGGGGGTCCGTTGCATCGAGGCCCGCGATAAAATTACGGTCTATCGTCAGATTGTTGTTCGCTAGATGACAGGTCCCGCAAGTCCTTCCATTACCCCTGAAGGTCCCGTTAAAGAACAAGTCCCGCCCCCGGGCGATCAGCTTTCGCATACTCTTGCGCATGTTGTTGTCTTGGCCTTGAGCGGGTACAGCAGCGAGGCTGCTCCGGAATACGGGGCCGAACCCGGCCGCTGCAATCGGGAGACCCACGCCGGAGAAGTTCGCGACGGACTGTCTTTCAGCGAGCATCGCTTTGCGTCCGATCTGGAAGCGAATCGACTGTGAGCCGCCGATCACGAACTCAGGCTTCTGGTCGCGGGCCACGCGCATGACCGCGGCCATATCGACCTCGAAGTTGGCCAGACGCTCGACGCCCACGGAGATCACGCGGGAACCCGAGGCAGGAAGGGGACCGAGGCTGATGATCCGGTCGCCATGATCGCCAAGGTCGATGGCCCCCGTGTTGTGCACTCCGGGCACGTGCTCGATGAGCCACACTTCATACGCGGAGCCGTCGGCCGGCGGATCGAGATCGTCAACCGACACGGTGACTTGTCCGAGCGGAAAGTTAATCTCAACGTTGCCGCGGGCTTTGGTGAAATGCTGCGAAAACGCCCGCGAGAAACCCAAATGGATCGGCGTCTTGGTGTAGAGACTCTTTTCGGCGTAATCGGCTTGCCATTGCGCGACGAGCCGTTCGGCCTGCTGTGCCGCCCAATCCGCTTCATCACTCTCACGCTCAATGGTGGTTTGAGCTGTACGCTCGTTTGGCGTCCGCGTGAAAACGGCCTGAGTCATGAAGGCGCCGATCAGGAGAAGCGAAACTATCCCCAGATCCTTGGCGTGTTTCCTCATGATGAGTATTCCTGCGTCCTTAGAGTCGAATCAAGAAGAGATCCCTTAAAACAAATCAGACTCGACTCTGGAGAGGAAGTCAAGCAAAAAATCGGGTATAAATTCTTTCACCGTGACATCTTTGCATTTGGCAAAGAAGTTTGGTCTGCCATTTGGTTGCGGCCAGAGGCCGCGCTAGGAATTATAAACGCCCTTTTTTGGCAAAAGTACTACTGGGCTCGCGAGCTGCCAAGCA
>JBOIDH010000273.1:0-3945 GCA_050740495.1 Gammaproteobacteria bacterium
CGCCGGGTGACTACGTGTTGCTCTGCGTGAGCGACACCGGCGAGGGGATGTCGGAGGAGACCAAGAGACACGCCGTTGAGCCGTTCTTCACCACCAAGACCACGGACAAGGGCAGCGGGCTCGGGCTCTCCATGGTCTACGGCTTTGCCAGGCAATCCGGCGGGCATGTGAAGATCCAGAGCGAGCGCGGGCAAGGCACTAGCGTCAAGCTCTACCTGCCGCGGGCCAAGGACGCGCTGGCTGCTGCCGTCGCCCAGGCCCGCCTGCCCCTGGAAGACTTGCGGGGCCGAGAGGCCATCCTGGTGGTCGAGGATGATGCGGACGTGCGGGCGCTCGCCGTCACCTACCTGTCCGAGCTTGGCTACCGCGTGCTGGAGGCCGCCGAGGCCCAGGCGGCCCTGGCCCTCTTGGAGGACGGTGAGGCCATCGATCTGCTGTTCGTCGATCTGGTGCTGCCGGGGACCCTGGATGGGCACGCGCTCGCGCTGGAAGCCGCTAGGCGCCGGCCGGCTCTCCAGGTGCTTTACACCTCGGGCTATCCCAGGACTACCATCCTGGGTGCAGGTAAGCTCGACGAGGGCGCGCGGCTGTTGATGAAACCCTACCGTAGCGAAGACCTGGCGCGGGCCGTGCGCGGGATCTTGGATGCCCCACCGGGCTGAGAGGTTGTGAAAAAACCGTCGCGAGCGGAGGGAGGTCGCGTTCCGCCGGAGCGCCGGAACGCGAGATCCCGAGCGCAGTAGGTTTTTTCACAACCTCTGATGCCGGACGGCCGGACCCGGGTAAGCCCCCGCCGCGTGCTAGCCCGTGACTAATCGTTATACAGTGGCTGGAAGCTGGTCCGGTGCTGATGCTGGTGCCCTGTCAGCTCGAGGATGCGACCCAACAGAGCCTCCATCTCGAACGGTTTGGGGAAAAAATCGACGATGCCGAGCTTGAGCCCCTGGACCACCGTCGCGCTCTCGGCGCGGCCGCTCATCAGCAGCACCGGGAGACGAACCCCTTGCGCGTTGAGCTCCTTCAGAAGCTCGAGACCGCTCATTCCCGGTAAACAAAAGTCCAGCACCAGGCAGCGGGCCCGGATAGGTTCGCAGCGGTAGGCGCTCAAGAACGACTCGGCGGAGTCATAGGCCTCGGCGGCCAGCCCAGCCGACTCGCACAGCGTAGAGAGCAGCTCGCGCACCCCGGGTTCATCATCGACCACGCACACGGGGCAGCCACGCGCCCGGGGGTGATCCGGATGAACCGTCGAAACGGTCACGACGAGACGCGCCGGGCCTTGAATTCGGCCATCGGCACCACCTTTCCCGCTGCCGAAGCATGGCGCTCCCTGGCTGTTGCCGCGTGCCCGGGTGAGGCTTCCCCGGCCTGCGAGCAGTGGAAGGCAGCCGCGTGAGCCGTGAGCAGCCGCGACCAGAATTCAAAGGCCAGCACGGCCGGCCACCACGGGGTCAGCACCACCATCCACGGCAACGACACGCCAGGCCCGGCGGGCACGCCTCCCTCCGCATGCCGCCCGCGGGCGCCCTCTTCGAAAAGCCGGATCACAGTTCCCATCGTGGTATCCCTCGCGCGTTTGTATTCACAGGGACCGGGCGTTGCGGCACAATGCCTCCGCGTTGCACGCGCGGGATCGCTCAAACGCCGGGCTTTCCCCGGACTCACCGGGGACGCGCTGGTTCTAGCCGTCCCCGCTTGAAAGAACAGGCTACCCGACGGGTGTAATCGCTTGATGTCCCGGCGTCGCCATTGCGTAACGGTGGGTAACAGTGTGTAACGATCAAATGATATGGAAGCGAATGCAAACGGTATGAACGATGATGAGCGTTGCGCCGCACATCCTGGTCGTCGACGATGAACCGGACGTCCGGGAATTGATACGAACCTACCTGGCGCAAGAGGGTTACCGTGTCAGCACCCTGGGGGACGGACAGAGGTTGCGCGGCGTGCTGGCCGGGCAGTCCGTGGACCTCGTCATTCTCGATCTCGGCCTGCCGGGCGAGGACGGGCTGTCCCTCGCGCGCTACCTGCGCGAGCATTCCGATGTGGGTGTGATCATCGTGACCGGTAAAGGGCAGACGCTCGATCGGATCATCGGTCTCGAGATCGGCGCGGATGATTATCTAGCGAAGCCCTTCGATCTCCGGGAGCTGCTGGCGCGGGTGCGCAGCGTCCTCCGGCGCACCCTTAGCCCCGCGCGGCAGGAGGCGGGCACGATAGGTACCACGGTGCGGTTTGCGGGATGGCAGCTCGATCTCCCGAGCCGCCGGCTGGTCGCACCGGATGGAAAAGAAGTGGCGCTCACGACGGGCGAGTTCGATCTGCTCGCGGTCTTCGCGCAGCATCCCAATCGCGTGCTCTCCCGCGACCAGCTGCTGGCGCTTACCCGCCATCGTGAGGCGGGTCCGTTCGACCGCAGCATCGACGCGCAGGTTGGGCGGCTGCGCCGGAAGATCGAGTCGGACCCGGGACGGCCCGTGCTCATCAAATCCGTGCGTGCAGTGGGTTATCTGTTCACCGCACCGGTAGCACGCGACCATGCAAAAGGCCTCTAACCCCGCGGGATCCACAGCAACGAGGCGCAATCCTCACGGGCCCATCGACCCCCTCGGGGCTTCGCGACGGGAGGCGCTTCAAACAACGTGGGCTCGCTTAAGGTGCTGCGCGTGAGAGCGAGGGAATGGCCACGCTAGCGTGGATGACCCGAAGCTCGGCGCCGTGCTCTTGCGCCCAGATGGAGAAGCCCGTGAGCCAGTTCCGCGCGGCATCGCTGACCACACGGACCCGCGCAAGATCGAGCACGAAACTCCGGTAGCCATTCCGCTCGGGTTCGCAGTATTGCCACAGGGCAAAGCCCACCTTCCGGTCGAAGCTCTCGATCACCTGTACGGTGACCTCCCCGCGAGCGCGGTCGAACGCCACTGCCTCGCCCGTCCCTATCGGCCGCTGCCGCCAGCTTCTTCGGCGGGGAGCGGTCTTCTAGAATCGATCCGGGACCGCACCCGATGTCTCAGGCTCAAGCGGCCTCCCTTCCGGAGTTCGGCGTCGTGCTCTTGCGCCCATTTGGCACGGCCTTCGGGCCAGTCGCGACCGGCTTGCCGGGCTGCGCGACCATGGACATACATGCAAAGCACGCTCGAGTCGATTCCGTGACCACCTCGACGGCCTTGCGCATGTGATCCACCGCAAGATCGTTGTACTCACCGGCGAGCTTCGCCTGGCGCGGCCAGACCCCGCCGCCGCCGTTCGGCTCGCTGAGTAGCTTAAGCTGACTGGAGCCCATATTCACCCAGGCGCCCGCCAGGTCCAACTGCTGCTCCACGATCTTCGTCACGGCCGTCGCGGCGATCTGTCCGCACTCTTTCCACACGTTTAACGCCAAGGTGATATTTTTGCTAGGCACATCGTTCAACATGTTCAACATCGCGTATACTCCTCATTCTTGGACTGTGGGCAGGCCCCTCCCAACCAGCGCCGCCGGGATCGCCCGTTCCCGGCACAGGGGACATTTTGTCAGCAGGCTCAGGGAGGGGTCCCGCAAGGCACCGACTCCCCTTCCCCTACAGCAGCGTTG
The DNA here is from genome assembly GCA_050740495.1 of Gammaproteobacteria bacterium. Taxonomy (GTDB): domain Bacteria; phylum Pseudomonadota; class Gammaproteobacteria; order JACCXJ01; family JACCXJ01; genus USCg-Taylor. The sequence goes on from JBOIDH010000273.1 coordinate 3,575, forward strand.
CTCTTATGTTACGCTGCACGACGGCTGGGCCAAGCGCCACAATCATGAAAGCGACGTAGCGGGATCCGCTACATGTCGGTGTTCGGCGCCCGCCGCCTTGCGCAATCCCTGCTATCGCGTCCCCTCGGGAGGCGCTAGAATGCAAGCACGGAAGGGGAGCCTGCGCCATGATCGAGAAAAAGACTGAACGGCCGCGACGGCAGCCAACGCCCAAGGGCCTTTCCCGCGCCGGCGCGGGACCGCCCGCGGCCGAAGACGCGGCCCCTGCGAGAGCCCCGCGCGCTTGCCTGGCTGTGGTCGGCATCGGCGCCTCGGCCGGGGGGCTCGAGGCCTTCAAGCGCTTCTTCGCCGCCATGCCGCCCGACAGCGGG
>JBOIDH010000274.1:0-3913 GCA_050740495.1 Gammaproteobacteria bacterium
GATTACCACCAGCGAGGCGCCGAACGGATCAAGGCCGATCGCAAGCGAACCGAAGAGATCGAACGGCACCTGGCGGAGAGGTTCGAGCGCTGGACGACGCTCGACGAGAAGGCCGCAAAGCACCGCTGCAACGCCTAATTAGATTTTAAGGATTCGATCGCGGTTTCCGCGGGCGGCGGCGTGATGAGACCGCCGGGAAAATCGCAGCGAAACGTACTGCCTTTTCCGACGGTGCTGTCAATGTGCAAGCGCGCCTGGTGCCGTTTTAGCACGTGATTCACGATGGCCAGGCCGAGGCCGGTGCCGCCGCTCTCGCGCGAGCGGCCCTGATCGACTCGGTAAAACCGCTCCGTCAACCGCGGCAGGTGTTGGGGCGGGATCCCAATCCCGGAGTCGCTCACCTCGAAATGCGCCCCCGAGGCGTCTTCATACCAGCGGATGCGGATCACCCCGCCTTCAGGCGTATAACGGATTGCATTCACGATCAGGTTCGAAAAGGCGCTGTGCAATTCGTTCTTTGCCCCAAGGATGCTTAGCGCCGGATCGATCTCGAGCGAGAACATGTGGCGCGGCTTTCCGGCGAGCGCCTGCGCCTCTTGATAAATAGTGCCGATGAGCTCCGGCACCTGCACGGGCCGGGCGTCCGTGATCTTATCGGATTGTCCCAGCCGCGAGAGCAACAGCAGATCCTCGATGATGCTTTGCATTCTTAAGGTTTGCGTCTCAAGCTGCGCCAAGATCGGACGCCAGGCCTCGGGGCAGCGATCCGGATCACCGACTAGGATTTCGAGATAGCCTCGAATGACCGTCACCGGGGTGCGCAGCTCGTGGGATACGTTGGCTACGAAATCCCGGCGCACTTGATCGAGGTGGTGCAGGCGCGTGAAATCGCGCGCGGTAAAGAGGCGCTGGTCCGCCCCGAAAGGTATGATGCTGATACTGAGTATACGCTCGGCGCCGAGCGGCGAGGGGATCTCCGCGGTACGAGTCAAACCGGTATCGTGGTTTTCGTTGATCAGGGCTGTGAACTTCGGATCCCGCATCAGATTGGTGATCCGTTGCCGCCAATCTTGCGGCCACTGGATCCCGAGCAGGTCCGCGGCCGCGGGGTTGGCCCATTCGATCTGGTCGTTCGTTCCAAGCACGACAGCGGCATCCGGCAGGGCGGTGGTGGCGTGCCGGAATTGCTTAAGGTAACCGGCAAGCTTCTTTTTGCGCTTCTTTTCGCGATCGCCCAGAACGTCCACGGCGCGGCAGATATCCTCGAGGAGCCCTGGAGTATCGGGCGCGGGATGACGTTTGCGATGCGGGATCCAAAACCGGAGCTGCACGAGCCGGCGGTAGTGCCACACAAAGTGTCCCAGCGTCCCGATCCAGAGGACGAGGAAAAATTGATCGATGAGGGCGCCGATGATCCCGGAGACTACCGAGACTCCCAAGAATCGCCACAAGTCCGGACGCATCACGGGCGGCGGGGCGGTATGAATGCCCTTATTGGGCCGAGAACCGGTAGCCGACGCTGCGTACGGTTTGGATCAAGCGATCGTATCCGTGCGGCCCCATGATTTTTCGCAACCGCCGGATATGCACATCCACGGTGCGTTCCTCGATGTAGATGTTGTTTCCCCACACCTGATCGAGCAACTGGCCGCGGGTGTAAACCCGTTCGGGATGCGCAATAAAAAAGTGCAACAGCCGAAATTCGGTCGGGCTGAGCTGCAAAGGGGTTTCTCGCGCCGTAACCCGATGCGTTCTAGTATCGAGCCGCAGACCCTCGACCTCGATCGCATCTCGTGTTTCTTCCTGGGCCGTGCGCCTGAGCACGGCCTTGATGCGGGCGACCAGCTCGCGGGTGGAAAAGGGCTTGGTGACATAATCGTCGGCGCCGACATCGAGGGCGCGCACCTTATCCGTCTCCTCTCCGCGCGCCGTGAGCATGATGATGGGGACGGCGCGGGTGCGTGCATTGCGCTTGAGGCGCCGCGCGAGGTCGACGCCGCTCACCCCCGGGAGCATCCAGTCCAATAATACCAGACCGGGCACGCCGGCGGCGATCGCGGTTTCGGCCTTTTCAGCATCCGCGGCTTCGGTGCACTCGAAGCCAGCCCCCGACAGCGCCAACCCGAGCATCTGCCGGAGCGCCGGCTCATCATCGACGATCAAGATCTTTTCCGCCATAGGCATTTCCGTCGAAAGATAACCGCGAAAATTAAAAGTCAATTGCATTACAGGAGTGTGACCGCTCATTCGCGCGCCCGCCGGCGCTTGCTCATGCACTTTCGGTTCGCCGCGCTGTGTGAGCCGGAGATTGTCACACAACCGTCATCATACCGTCACTGAATAGAAATATTTAAGCCTTACGATTCCCCGAGATCGCGGCCCGGAAACATCGATTAGTTTTTCGTATTCAACGCCATGGGACACGGCTTTTCGTGATCATGGCTACACCGTTTGGCCGGCGCGAAAAGGCCGCGGGCGCGGCGGGGGGAAACGTCCCTCACCGGCGCGAGGCGCGGCTGCTAGGGGCTTGAAAATCCATAATTATCGGGAGGAATACCAGTGAATAGACGGTTGATTGCATTGTCGGGACTGACGCTCGCGGCCAGTGCCGTGGTTTTCGCGCCCCGTGCTGATGCGGCCAATGACGCCATGGTCGAGTTGCTCAAGGTACTAAAAGACCAGGGCACGATCACCCCGGAGGCCTATGAACAGCTCAAGGGTGCTGCCCAGGCCGATGACGAACAGAACACGGCCGGTCAGTCCGAGATCAAGCAGGCCGCCGAGACCCTGCCCAAGGTCGAGACCAAGGAGAAACTGGAGATCTCAACCCCCGATGGGGCCTTCAAGTGGAAGATCGGCGGGCGCATCCACACGGATGCGGCCTTCTATAACAACGATACGGGAACCGGGGACCCCACGACGCTGGCCAGCGGTGCCGACATCCGGCGCGCCCGCTTGGCCGTGGAGGCGACCTTGTATCGCCATTGGCAGCTCAAGCTCGAATACGACTTTGCGGGTGCCGCTGACGTCGATGAAGGTATACGGGATGCCTATCTCCGCTATCTCCACACGGCGGGTTGGCCCCTTTCTTTCACCGTGGGCCAATTCAAAGAGTACCTCGGGCTCGAGAGCATCACCAGCTCCAACGACATCAGCTTCGTCGAGCGGGCCTTGCCCTCCCGGACGTTCAACGACATCGCCGGTGGGTCCGACGGGCGCCGGATCGGCGCGGGGCTAAATACCTATGGCAACGATCTCTGGACGGCCTCGGCGGGTATCTTCGGCAGGAACGCCGCCGGAGAAACGGGCGACGACGACGAGTCCGATCCCATCACCTTTGTCGGGCGCCTCACTCTTTCGCCGGTCCACACGGAGAATCGCGCGGTACACCTGGGCTTTGCCGGCTCCTGGCTGAACCCCGACGACAACGACACGGTGCGGATCCGCCAGCGGCCCGAAGCGCGGATCGGCGCCGACCGTCTGGTCGACACGGGCAATCTCGATGCCGCGGACCTGTCCCGCTACGGGGCCGAGGCCGCCGCGGTCTATGGGCCCTTCTCGCTCCAGGGCGAGTACCTGCGCGCCGACATCAATGCGGATGTCGCCGGGGACCCCGATGTCGGTTTCGATGGCTGGTACGTGATGGGAAGCTGGCTCCTGACCGGCGAATCCCGTCGCTACGAGTTCGAGGACGGCAAGTTCAAGAACCCCAAACCCAAAGGCATAGTCGGCAAGGGGGGCATCGGGGCCTGGGAGCTTCTGGCGCGCTACAGCAGCCTGGACCTGAGCGATGAGACCGTGGACGGTGGCGAGGAGGATAACTTCACCTTCGGAGTCAACTGGTACCCGACCCCCAACTTCAAGTTCATGGCCAACTACGTGAGGGTCCTCGACATCGAGGGCGGCGATTTCG